>NZ_JBXXZH010000061.1:0-41315 GCF_059640475.1 Calothrix sp. CBUCES-K 9914 | reverse complement strand
CAACGCTGATAAGACATACAAATACGATTTGTCAAACGCGAATGCTGCAATTGTTGGTGTTACAGGATTGACTTTAACTGCCGATCAAGTTTCTGCAACAGGTACTCAAAGTGCCACTGATGTCAAGATTGGTAAGTTTGCTTTCGGTGTAGGTGACAATGCACGACTTTCTGGAGAAGCTATTACCTTCAATAAAGACGCTAATCAAATTAGTTTCAGCGGTAGCAACATCAGCGCACTTGTTGGTAACGGCGCCAGCACCACCGATACCAGCGATGACCAAGGCTTGTCTCTATTAGGTGCAACACTTAGTGTCACTCTCAACGCTGATAAGACATACAAATACGATTTGTCAAACGCGAATGCTGCAATTGTTGGTGTTACGGGGCTAACCCTTGAAGCTAAGGGTGTTAGTGCGTCGGGCGACAACACCAGCACCAATGTCAAGGTAGGTAAATTTGACTTTGGTGTTGGTAATAATGCAAGACTTTCTGGCGAAGCGATTACCTTTACTAAAGATGCTAACCAAATCAGCTTTAGTGGTAGCAATATCAGCGCATTAGTCGGTAACGGTGCCAACACAATTGATACCACGGATGACCAGGGATTATCTCTATCAGGCGCAACACTTAGTGTTATTCTCAACACTGACAAGACTTATAAGTTTGACCTGACAAATGCTAACGCTGCACTTGTTGGTGTTACAGGACTAACTCTTGACGCTAAAGGAGTTAGCGCGTCGGGTGACAACACCAGCACGCTAGTCAAAGTAGGTAAATTTGACTTTGGTGTTGGTAATAATGCAAGACTCTCTGGCGAAGCGATTACCTTCACTAAAGATGCTAGTCAAATTAGTTTCAGTGGTACTAATATCAGCGCGCTTGTAGGTAACGGCGCCAGTACCACCGATACTACAGATGACCAAGGTTTGTCTCTATCGGGTGCAACACTTAGTGTCACTCTCAACGCTGATAAGACATACAAATACGCTCTGTCAAACGCTTCGGCTGCAATTGTTGGTGTTACAGGATTGACTTTAACTGCCGATCAAGTTTCTGCAACAGGCACTCAAAGTGGCACTGATGTCAAGATTGGTAAGTTTGCTTTCGGTGTAGGTAACAATGCACGACTTTCTGGAGAAGCTATTACCTTTACTAAAGACGTTAACCAAATTAGTTTCAGCGGTACTAGTATCGAGGCGTTTGTTGGTATTGGAGCAGATACAGCTGATACTCAAGATGATGTAGGGGCAAAACTCAGTAATGCTGCATTTAGCTTTAACCTCAACCCTGATAATACTTACAGCTATAACATTACTAATGCAGATATAGCGCTCGTTGGCATAGATTTATTCAATTTCTCTGGTAAAGCTAGTGCTATTGGAGATCAGAACAAAGTTAGTCTCCAACTAAACGACCTCAACTTATCAGTTTCTGACTATGCAAGGGTCAACGGTAACTTTAGCTTTGATGTCACCTCAAATAATGGCGCCCAATTCATTAACTTAAGCGCTACTAATGCATCCGCATTCGTTGGTATTGGCGCCAGCACCTTAGATGAAAAAGATGATGTGGGTCTCAAGCTCAGTAGCGTTAATGGTGGCTTACAACTACAGAAGAGTCAGGATGGTAAGAGCGCTATTGCTTACAGTCTATTAGGTGATGTCGCAATTGTTGGTGTCAATGGCTTAACCCTCAAAGGCAGTGTCGCTGCCCAAGCGAATAAGACAGGTGCAGATGTCACTATCAGTAATACCACCATTGCCGCTGGTGTTAATCAAGTCAGCGGTACAGGTCTGGAATTAAGCATTGCTGACCTGACGAGCCTCAAGGGTGATGTCATATTTAATATCCGTGAATCCGATGGAGCAATAGTAGCAGCAGGTAAAAACCTATCGGCATCGGTGAAACTATCGGATGGTTTAGAAGGTGGTTTAAGTGATGGCACCTTGGGGATGGTAATGTTCGGTGGTGGACGCTATGCCCTCCAAGGAAGTGGTAAAGCGAACCTAGCACTGGGAGCTGATTTACAATTTACAGGCGATTTGGGTATAGAAGTTAACCGCACTGGTAAAATCGTCGATGAAAAGATTCAAATCGGCAACCAAACTGTAGCAGTTAACTTTGTCAGTGCTAGCGATATCACCCGCTTCAATGCCTCGAACTTAGATATGCTCCTAACTCAGGCTATTAAAGATGCCCTGATTAGCGGCGCCGATAAGTTAATTGACCTCAAAGCTAGCTTGACACCTAAATACGCCAAAGATGGCACATTAATTTCCGAAAGCTTGCTGTCTAAATCATTGCCAGGTACTAATGCCACCATTGATAGCATTTTAGGAATTAGCACCTATCTCTCCCTTGGCGATTCAATAAAAGGTTATATTTCCCCCACCACTGCTAACCAAAGTACTCCACAGACCTTACAAGGATTAATCAAACAATTACGAACAGCTTGGTTGCCTACCCTACCTATCGCCAAAGGTCTTGATTTTGTTATCGGTCAAAGTGGCTTCTCGCTATCCTATGCAAGTGATAGTAAGTTTAAACGAAATATCGGTTTATCGCTCGACCAAGAAGCTAATCTATTTGGTTTGGAATTAGAAGGTCAAGCAAATGTTGAATTTGGCGTTGATTTGGGTATCAATTTTGACCTTAGCTTCGACTGGAAGAAATTTACTTCTAACTTTAACCTTAATAAACTTTCCTTCAAGGCGACTGCTGCGGCAAATGATATAGTTCTGGGTGGTTATTTTGGTCCAGTTGGTTTAAGCATTGGTTCCAATGAAGTTGGTAAAGAGAAAGGTAAGGCATCTCTAAGCCTCGGTGGTAGCATCTCTTATGTAAATAGCGAATTTAAAGTCAATACCAACGACAACCGTATTGATGTTGTCCTCCCCGTGTACGCAACTTTGGCAGGTAACGATTTATCGGGTGGAGCAGCACCAGCCAAGGCATATCTAGAAGGTCAATTATTTGGCGGTACTGGCGTTAAATTCCGTCACGAGAACTTTGATAAACTGCTTAACTTCCGCAGCTTCGGCATTGGCGATGTACTGGTGATGTTTAAAGATTTGGTGGGCTGGGCGCAACAGTACCGTGAATACGACATTATGCAAACGGAGATTCCGTTTGTAGACCTCTCGCTCGGTAGTGCCCTTGATTTTGCAACTGCCATCAACGATAACGTTCTCTCGAAGATTGATTTTTATCGTCCACGGGTAGATTTGATGTCGGGTGTAGGTGCTGGAATTAGCGGTGGTAAGTTGACGGCATCGGGTGCAAACTTTGGTAGCAATTTAGCAGGCAAGTTTGTAACGATCAACGGCGCCTCCTACCAAGTTAAGTCGGTAGAAAATAGCACTACTCTCGTTATTGATAGTAGCGCCGATGTAAGCATTACAGGCAAGGACTTTGTAGTCCACGAGAAGCGCCAACTCCTCCGCACATACCAGGAATTAATAGTAGCAATTAACAACTCCGGTATCTTACCGTTGAGTGTGCCGCTAACCTACGACCCAATTAAAAATGAGCTTGTAATACCGTTTAGCTTCCGCAAAGACCTACCGGTGCTGAACAACCAACCGCTAAACTTGGGACTTGATTTAGGTGATGTGGCATCGCTTTCTACCAGTGCCAAAACCTCAATTAACGCTGGTGTTGATGGGCGCATGGATTTTGTCATCAACTTTGGCACAACTCCTGGTAGTCAAGGTGTCAATCTATTTATCGACAATGTAGAACTCAACGGTCGGGCAAGCTTAGAAGTTACAGATTTGGAAGTGGCGGCGAAACTGGGCTTTGTCGGCTTAAAAGCAGGTGGAATTGGTACAGGCTCAGGGGTAAGAATGGCTGCCTCAGTCTCAACTGGTCTCGATCGTGACCCGAATACAGTCACTCCAGGCGACCGTCGCTTTAGTTTTAGCGACCTAATGAGTGGCGACCTCCTCAAGTCGTTCTACTTCAAGTTGGACGGTGATGCCCAAGCTAAACTAAAGGGTCTCAAGGTCAATGGTGGTTTTGGCGATATCTCCATCGCGCCGAACGCCGAACTATCGGTTTACGTACCTACACTGACTAAGTTTAAAGCTGGTGTACAAACTGTAAACCAACCAGTTACTCAAGCATTTGACCTCAAAGCAGCCATCGCCAGTGGTAAGGTCAAAAACGAAGGCATTGTTGTAGTAATGCCCGATGTATCTGACCTCCTCAGCCTCAAGAACCTCAGCTTTGAGACGGTTATTCAGGGTGTGCGTGCGGGTATCGACTTTATGAGCGATTCCTTAGCAAATGAATCGTTCTACAACACACCTATTCCAGTTATTAATCGCTCGTTAAGCGAAACCTTTAATTTCCTCGATAGTCTGGCAGCCAAGCTAGAAATCGCAGCGAAAAATCCTGCTGGCATGATTCAGGAAGTTGAAAATACTATCGAATCTGCTCTCGGTATTAACGATAACAACTCCTTGGCTGCTGACCAGCAGAAATTCTCTCTCTCCCTCGCGAATGGCGCCTTAAATGTCCGCTTTAATTGGGAAGCAGTATTCTCTGATAAATTTGACTTCAACCTTGATTTAGACACCTTTAAGCAACTATCTGGCAATGTTGGTGCGGCGGCACTTGATGCGATTGATGCCCTAGCCGACCTCAAAGGTGGTGGTAAGCTAACCCTAGAAGCGATAGCCAAACTCAACTTTGATATTGGCGTTGACCTGAACAGTATCCTTCAAGGCAGTCCCAAGATTTTCCTACGAGACTATAACGCCCAAACAGGCAAGGGTACTCACGCTCAAATTGGCGCCCGTCTTGTTGGTACTGGACTAGATTTAGACTTCAAAGCAGGTCCAATCAACATTGGTATTGATAACGGTACTGTCGTACTTGATGCAGATGGTAAGGCTGATACCAAAGACTACGCAGGTCTATTAGTTGCAATTGACCAAAAAGCAGGTGCGTTAACTGACGACGGATTATTCTACATTGGAAAGGAATCCTTTAAGGACAACTTACAAGTCAAACTTCAAGGTGCCTTTGATGTCAACTTGCCAGTACGGATGGAAATAGCTGGTGCTGACTTCAAACTTAGCCCAATCCAAGTTAAAACCAACCCAGTCTATGGTGACCAAGGCTTAGTACAATTGTTTAAACATTTGGCTAAGTCTGCTGACAAAGGACAGCAAGACCCCCTCGTCATGAGCTTCCCAGATATTCGCGGCGAGTTTGCGAAACTGGGTGGTCAATTCTCACTGCTTGGCTTAATCAACGACCCATCGTTTATTCTCGATAGCGTCGATACTGCAGTAGGTACGCTACAAGATGTCCTCAGTTCCAATTTAGCGCAGGATATCCCGCTGATTGGCGATAAGTTAGGTGACGCGGCTTCGTTCCTACGGGATATGCGCCTGGGTATATTGAGTGACCTACGTAAGAAATTAAGCGGCAACGGTAAGGCGATTGAGTTTATCCGTGAAACCTTATACAACATTCTTGGTCCCGATAAACTCAACATCCTACTTGATACCAACAAGGACAGTCGTATCTCTATTGACGACGTAATGGTGGGTTGGTACGACAAGTTTGGTAACTTGATGCAAAATTGGCAGGTTGGCGGCGCCTTAGTAACTGGAGCAGACGCAATCCAATTTGATATGGATTTGGGTGGAAGGTTAGTAGGTACAGGTATAAACTTACCGCTTGACTTCAGTATCCCTGGCTTTAGCCTTGATATAAATGGTGGTTTTGCACTCGATATTGGTTGGAAATTTGACTTCGGCTTTGGCTTTAGTCTCCAAGATAGTTTCTATCTTTCTACCAACAAAGATGGTAGTAAACCAGAACTTGAAGTTGGTATCAAAGCTTACTTAGACGGTAGCCCCACTGACCCCAATGTCATCACTCCTTTTAGTGGAGAAGGTAAGTTGTTGTTCTTTAAAGCCAACATGAAGGACAATAACCCAGGTGGTAAAGCCAGTGGTATATACGGTGGGCTATCGCTTGACCTTAAAGGTGACAGTCGCGGTCGGATGGCGATGGGACGTATCCTCTCAGGTCGCACTAAAGACTTATTTGGTATCAGTTTTGGGGTCGATACCAAGTTAGACATCGGCATGACCCTAGAAATAGATGGCGCCAAAGGACTGCCAAGGATAGGTGCCGACCTAGAGTTTGATTGGAGTTGGAAACTAGGTCAAAAAATGATGGCTCCCAGCTTTGGTCTGCGTAATATGCGGATTGACATGGGTAGTTTCGTAAGCGACTTCTTGACACCTATAGCTGAGAAAGTTCGCGATGCCCTTAAACCAATGGAGCCGTTGATTGATGTTCTCGATGAGAAAATAGCTGGTTTAGATAAGCTTATTCCTGATGACCCCACCCTCAAGGGATTAATCAATAAAATCATGGTGCTGAAGGGTCGCAAACCAATTGATTGGAGTTTCATCACCGAAGCCAAGCAAATGCTCAAGTTGGTAGACCAAATTGCCTCCTTAAAAACAGGTGAATGGCTCCCATTAGGTAGCATTATGGGGCTGGGCACCAATAATGTTCAAACGGTAGCGGCTACCAATGTTCCCCAGTCCACCGAGGTTGATCAATTCCTCGCAGCAAATACCCGTCAAGCTGGTTCTGTAAATAAGAGTTCTGGAACAAACAAGACACCTCGCTCTGGCTTCCGAATTATGGAGTACATCAAGGATATCTCCAATTGGAAGAATATTATGACTGGGGGAAGCGCAACACTGTTTACATACGAACTACCCTTGTTAGAGTTTAGCGCTGACTTTGATGCACTACTAGCAGTAATTCCTTTAGTTCCGACTCCAGCTACAGTTAATGTTTCTGCTAGAGGTAGCTTTAGTGCCAAAGCTGATTTAGGTTTTGGCTACGACACCTCCGGTATTCAAAAAGCAATTAAGTCTAAGAACCCGCTGGATGCTTTTGATGGCTTCTTCCTGACAGACTTTACCATTCCTACCCAGAAGGGTGTGAAGCCAAAAGAAAAGGATGAGTTTACTGTTGATGCTTATTTAGGTTTAGAAGCCGCTCTGGCACTAGGCATTCTTGAAGCAGGTATCGGTGGTGGTATTAAGGTCAAGATGGGTGTTGATTTACAGGACATTTCTAAACCTAAGCTTACTAAAGATGAGTTAGGGTTTGTGACAAATCAAACCTGGGAGAGTGATGGCAAGATTCATCCTTCGGAAATTGCCACAATGTGGAGCTATGACCCCAACAATGATGGTCAAGCAGGGGGTATTAAGAACTTGGCAAACGTCAAGACCGAGGTAGACTTGTTGATCAATGCCTTTGTAGCTCTGAATTTATTCGTTGGCAAGACTCGGATATTAGACGTTAAGTTGATTGAAGCCAATTTGCTCACGTTAGAGTACAAGGCGCCTAATGTGCAGCCTCACTTAGGAAAAGTCGAAAATGGTGTGCTGTACCTCAATAGCGGTAGCCGCTCTAGTCTCCGTAAATATGGCGACACTACAGATAGGAGTGAAACATTTACCCTATACGGGCAAGGCGACAAAGTTTATGTTGAATTTGAGGATTATTATCAGGAATTTACAGGGGTAACTAAAGTTGTTGCCGATGGTGGTGCAGGCGATGATACCTTCGATGCAACTCGTTTATTTGGCATTGGGGTTGAGATTACTGGTGGCGCCGGCAAAGATACTATTCTCCTTGGTACTGGCGGAGGTATCGCTGACGGTGGCGATGGTGATGATGTACTCGATGCATCGGTTTCTTGGCTTCTCGACACTAAAGATGCTCGATACCAGCAATATCGCAACACCTTTAAAGGTGCAACGTTAATAGGTGGCGCAGGAAGAGATAAATTAACTGGCAGTATTGCCAATGACGTGCTGCGTGGTGGCATTGGCATTGATAATCTGTCTGGTGGTGAAGGTGATGATACTTACCTATTTGAGGATGACTTTGCACTTGATAGAATCAATGACAATGAAGGTAACAATACCCTTGACTTCTCGCTAGCTACTAAACAACTCAATGCTACTGTCAATGCCCGTGGTTTTGCCGTCACTCAAGGTGAAGGAAACGAAATTAAGGGTAATTTGACCTTTAATCGCCTAGTTATGGGTGGCGGTAATGACCTAGTAAACATTACGGACTTTGGCAACCGTACTATCTTTATCGACGACAAAGGCGGTAACGATACTTACTTCGTGCGCTTGGGCCGCGCGCAAGGTTCCGGCGCAGATAGCATCATCAACTTGAATGATACGGCAGGAGATTTTGATGAGGTTATCGCCGAGCAGATGATGGTAGATGCAATTGCTCTCAACCAGAACCAGCTTCGCAACGGTCGTGAGATTCTCAACTACACCAGTGGCTTAGACCGCCTCACGCTCATTGGTCGAGCAGGTAAGGTAGATGGCACAAATATTCTCGATTTTGGTGGTAATGTCACGCTAAACAACACTGACAACAACGGTATATCTCGCAACAGCACCACTGATGTCAGGGTCGTTGCTTCCCAGGCTAACTTCCAAAGTCAGATTAATGCCGATGCGATTATCGTAGAAACCCTCAAGAATATTACAGTCACCAAAACCCTTAACGCAGTACAGAATGGTTACGTAGATTTACGTACCTATGGTGATAAGTCTAATATTCTCCTTGAGTCTAATATCAAGGTTTCTACAGGTGAGAGCGAAGATGGAAAAGGCAGCGGTTGGGTACGGTTGATAGCCGCAGATGGTGCGATTATTAATTCCAACGCCTCTAGCATTGTTGGTAGTGATAGCCACTTAATATTGAAAGCGAAGAACGGTATTGGCAGCGACAAAGCCGCCCTATTAACAGAAGTCGGAACATTAACTGCTGCAACATCACTCCACGGGACAGGCAATATCGTAATTGAAGAAGTCGATAGCTTAAAACTTACTAACTTAGAAAAGACAGCAACGGTTGTTAACAAAGGACTAACAATTCCTACTGTTAGCGTCACACCTGCTTGGATGCAGAAAAATCAATGGGTAACATCACTAAGTGACGACTGGCGCAGTTTGATCACAGATGGTAATGAAACCTATGCAGTTGCTGCGGGTAATGGCGATATTAGCCTCACCCTCAAGAAAGCTGATGCCTTATTGAGCCTCGATAGCGGTAGCTTGGTAAACCGTAAGGCAGGCGGTAATATTACGCTAACAAGCGATGATATCAACTTCCGCAGTGGTATCAACCAGGTACAAGGTAGTGGCAATCTTACCATCCAAGCTAACCAAATGGCATGGCAATATCGTTTAGGCGGCGCCGCTGAGAATGCTTGGGGTGAAGATTTGATTGACCTTAACCTTGAAGATGCCATCCCAGCGATGGAACTTTCTAACCGTGATTTAGCTGCCTTAGCCGATGGCTTTGCTTCCGTCACTATTGGGCGCCGAGATGCAGGTAACAAGATGGTCTTGGGTGATATCTTCAAAGGTGATATCGTTCGCGTTGGTACCGATAGCGTAACTCGCCCTCGTAAAGCATTTGCAACACAACCAGAATTCCGCGATACTACAATCCTACTAACAGATGAGTTAGACGTATTCGGTGATGTACGTGCAACTGGCGAAAGTTTGACAGTTAAAGCAAACAATGCAGTAGTTAGAAGACAAAACCAATATATGGTTCCTGGTGCCGGTATTACAGCTGGTAAACTCCAGGTTAATATCGCAGAACAAATCACAGTCAGTGGCTGGCTACGGGCAACCGAAAGCATCAATATAAAAGCTGGTCAATTAATCAGTGATATCGGTAGCGATATTACTATTACCCAAGCTGGTGGTCGCATCGATAGTACTACTACCGACTACACCAAGATTGCTGGTTTAGTTGAAGCAAAAGGCGCCTCCTCACAAGCGAATCTTTACGCAGCTACTAATTTAACTGTGATGGAAGGTGGTATAGTAGCTGCCCGTGATCAAGAAGGACAAATTAATATTGGTGCAGGTAAGGTTGTCACAATTGAAGCTGGTGGTGCTGTCACCGCAGGTGCCCGCTTCGATGATGTTGACGGCAAACCAGTAGCAGTTAAGACTGGTGACGGTGCAGATGTACGGATTATTTCGCCTCATGAGTTAGTAATTAAAGGCACTGTTACTTCTAGCGACCAAATGTTGCTATCTGCGGGTACACCTCTAAACAGTTACTACGATAGCTACTTTAGTAACTTACCTACTGACAGTAGAGGCAATGACCACTATCTCAAACAAATTGGCGAAGACAAATTTAGTATCCTGCTAACTGGTACATTAACCAGCCTTGCGGATAATACTACCCTTGATTTAGCAGCTAAAGACGACATTATTATTCGCGGTAACATCAACGTCTTTGGTCAAAACTCGAACCTGAATGTGCGTTCGGAAGGTTGGATTTACCACGAAGGCATGATGGATGTGCAAAATAACATCACCATTAAAGGTGGATTTGATGCTGAAGATAAATTAACAGGTGGCGCCAATAGCGAAGGCTCAAGTGTCTATGTCCACACTACATCTCGTACAAATACGAAGCAGGCAGGTAGTAAGATACTCATCGAAGGTACGAAAGATGTAGACATCATGGGCGCCGTTGTTGCTGGTGGTACCATTGGTGAAAATGGTGTAACTTGGGCAGGCAATGACTCAGAAGTAATAGTTATCGCAGGTGAGCAAGTATATCTAGATTCAGGTTTGCTTGGCTCAAGGTCGGTAACAGTTCGCGGCGGAATTGGCGGCGCTGATGATAGAGGTCTAGGTGTACTAGTAACAACCGCAGGTGGTGTTACCGCAGGTGGTTACGCATCTGACAACAGTGGCGGTACCATCAACATCTTCAGTGATAGCAACCTAGAAATAATGGGTACCTTGGTATCCGCTGGTAAGCTGTTGCAAGAATTTGATGATAACGGCAAACTCAAGAAACAAACCATTGACTGGTCAGGTAATAACGGTAAAATCCGAGTTGAAGCAGAAGGACAAGCCTTTATTGGTGGCAATACAACTAATAAACAGGGCCAGGCAATTCAAACCGGTGGCTATTTATTCGCAAGTGAGCGCATCGAAGTAGTTGGTAAACAAGCTAACGGTACAGGTGTATTTGTTCAAGCAGCCAGTGAACTTGTTACCCATAACGCTAATAGCTCAATCTTTATTAAGTCGAGTAGCGATGCTGATGTCCAAGGGTTATTGTTACCTGGTGGCGAAATTAATCAAGTTCGCGATTTAGATGGGGTATATCTAGGACGTACTGTCACCCACTTCAATGGAGATTCAAGCATCCGTATCGAAGCTGATCACCAAATTCGTATCGGTCTAGATATGCGCGCGGGTAAGCAAATTGACTTAGTTGGTGGCAACGACCCGTTAGAACCAAATCCCGCTAATGGTTCTATAAACCACTCTGGCAAGGGCATTGTATTATACGGTTCCACTCGTCTGGAAACATGGCGCCAAAATAGCCAAATTAATCTTAATGCTCCCGGTCGCGTCGATATCTTGGCACCTGCACATACGAATGAAATTAAAGCTACAGGTTTTGCACAACGAGCTAACGGTCAACTCAGCGACAATGTTTCCCTCAAGATTTACATCAACAAAGTTGACTTTGAGGTAGAAGCAACCGTTACCCTCAAAGCTAGTGATACAGCAGATAATAAGACCATCGAAAACTTGATGGCAGATTTACAAACAGCCATTGATACAGCTAGCTGGAAAGTATTGCGCTCTAACAACGCTAACTACACCGTCGGAAGCAACTACACTCCATCGACAACCGACCCCGACTTGAAAGTGAAGCTCAACAACGGTAACTTCTTACTAGCAGGCGCCTATGAATTCAAGCTTCTTCAATCTGGCTCTAGCAATGCTAACTTGCTTGGCTTTACCAACTTAACAACTGACCTTACCTCCTCACTGCCTTACACTATAAGCGCTAAAGAATTAGGGTCTGTAGTTTCTATCGGCGCACCAGCCGGACCAAACGGCAAGCTTTATATCGCAGGTAAAGTCTTAGCACACGATGCTATCAAACTTTACAGTGGCACATCTCCTGATGGAAAAGATATTGAGCTTGATGCTAGTGGTAAACTCGAAACTATTAATGGCTCGATCGCGATAAACGTTGGTAAGTTCGGGGTTATTAAAGGTGATATTGTTGCAGGTGGTATCGGTTCCGATATTACACTCTCCGCAGAAAACACCCTTGAACTACATGGCAGCTTAACAACCAATGACGAAATTACACTTAAAGCTGGCACTGTTATCACTCCTGGGGAAACCAGCATCGAGACCTTTGGTACGAGTCGCATTGATGCCCGCAAAGTTAGCATCACAGGTTTAAATAATGTCATTATCAATAGTTCGATAGGCGAACAAAGCAACCGTCTGCAAACAATTGATATTAGCTCCACTGAAGGCAAGCTAACAATTGAGCGTGTATCCGGACGCATTGTAAGTAATGCTACTCTCAACCTCCAAGGTAAGGATATTGATGTCTTAGGTGTAGTTCGTAATACTGCTGCTGATGGCAATTCTGCAACTAAGGAAGTCATTATTAAGGCAACCCGCAACGCAAACCTAATGACTGATTTAATCAGCGAAGGTTCAGTATTAATAAAAGCAGGTGATAGTATCGCTATTTACAACGGTCAAGTTGTCGTAAAAGGTACTGGCGAAACCCTTAGCTTGATACAGAACAATACTGGTGGTCAAATTAACCTTGGTCGCACCATTGGCATCGACGGCAAGCTACAGCAACAAGGCGCGTTGTTAACAGCGATTGATGGTGTAGACATTCAAGGTACAGGAACCGTCAACATCAACGCAGGTGTACAAATTTTCACTAGTGGCGCCAACAGCAAGTTAAATGTAGCGGGTGGAACAATTAACTTAATTGGTTCGTTGCAAGCAGGAGCAACAATCCAAAATAACCAAGTTAGCTGGACTGGTAAACAATCGACAGTCAACGTTACCGCAACCGATGCAATCATTATCGGTGGCATGGGCGCCAATGAAAGTGGTCAACTAGTCAAGCGGGGTGGTTCTATCGAAGCGACAGGCGAAATTAATATCAACGTTCAAGGTGGAGCAAATCAACTTGACTTAAGCTTGTCTGCGGAAAGCTTCCTCAAAACCAACACCATTGATAACATTCCTAGCCGTATCAATATCAACACCGTCAAAGATGCTCAAATATTCGGTGCCATTCAAACCATCGATAAAGGTTCCGACATCAGCATCAAAGCTCAAGGGTTGTTGTTAGTCGATGGTTACATCAAAGCAGACGATACATTAACTCTTGATGGTGGACGTAATGCTAATGGTTACGGTTTAATTGTCAGACCATTGCGCTACCGCGACTCTCAAGGACGTTTAATTGATGCAAACAGCTTCTATATTGATGCCTTGGGTAACTTCGTCGATGCTACAGGTAATCTTCTTGCTGCTGGCACCAAACCTGTATCAAGTACTGATAGCAACCTGAAGCGTGAAAGCGGTGGTACGCTCGATACTAACGATGGTGGTACTATATCCATCGCTGCCGAAGAAAATATCCTTCTCGAAGGCGCCGTTGCTCCAATGCAGGAATTAAGCGCATCAGTGATTGGTGTTCGTTCCAATACTGTTACCATTAACAGTCGCAATGGTGATGTCACAGTTACAGGTATGGTTGGCGCCCGTAATCAAATTGGTATCACAAGCAAGAACCTCAATATTATTAACGAGGCTAAAGTTAAGACTTATAGCGACGGTAGCTCAATTAGT
Organism: Calothrix sp. CBUCES-K 9914; assembly: GCF_059640475.1. Lineage (NCBI taxonomy): Bacteria > Bacillati > Cyanobacteriota > Cyanophyceae > Nostocales > Calotrichaceae > Calothrix > Calothrix sp. CBUCES-K 9914. The sequence continues at coordinate 27,559 of NZ_JBXXZH010000061.1, read as the reverse complement.
CTCCAAGGTTCAGAGCGAGTTCTCGTGACTCGCAGTAGCGTAATGGAAAGCCGCGCAGCAGTTGAAACCAAGGGCAACCTGAATGTAACAGGGCGTGAACTGTGGATTGATGGCTTCCTCAGAGGTAATAAAGTACTATTAAATGCTGACGATAAAGCGGTTATTACTGGAAAAGTCCGCTCCGAAACCAATATTGATGTACGCGCTGGGGTTGACCTCTCTTGGAATGCTACCAAACTTCAAGGTGTACTCACCCGTGCTGACCTTAATGGTGGCGATATTCTCCTAAGTCTCGATGGTTTACTTGATGCAGCAGGTAAAGTAACCTTACTTGCAGGTGGTAACGTCAGCATTGATGCAGCATCCGCACTACAAGCAGGTACAAAAGCTGCTGCTGCACCATTTCTCTCACAAAAACCGATAGAAATAACGGTTGTCACGGGTACTTATCAGGTACAAGATCCAAACAATCCTACTATTTCCGTCCCAGTCATCAACTGGATTCCCACCACTGTTACCGAGCAAGTTGGCTTTGACGAAGTACGGGTAGGTAGCGAGTTCTTCACGATGGATGTTACCCTCACCCAGGATGGCTACTGGAACGAAACTACGAAAACCAAGCGTGAATGGTTTGTTAACAAAGTTGACTACAACGTTAACAGCGTTGACTGGGGTAGCGCTGTTAAACCCGCAGATGACCACAACTTCAACGACTTGACAGATGCTCAAAGAAATGCAGTACTCAAGTCTCTGGGTTACAGCAAGCTTTATGACTTTAGTTTCAGTAATGCTAAAGCAGAACGGACAATTAACGGTAATCCAACTAGCAACGATATCTACTGGAAACTAACCGAAGCTCAAGAGTCTTTTGAAAACGAGTCTATCAACGGTATAGTTTCCCGCAAAGAATTTATTGGTGGAGGGGATTACAAACAAGGATTTACTAACGGTGTTGACTACGATGTCGATAGCGTAAATTGGGGAACGGCAGGTAAACCAGATGCAAATCATTTGTTCAAGGATCTCACACAAGCTCAAAAAGATGCAGTCGCGCAACACTTAGGTTACGCCAGAGGATATGATTTCACGAAGACTACCGTAGATACTAATATCGTCAACGTTAATATTGACGGCTGGCAGGATAAATACATCAGCTTACCCCAAGGAATGTCAGCAGATGTACTTGGTGTACTGCGAGTAGTTTCTCAAGGTGAGGGTAGGTTACTGAGTGGCGATACTACTATGGATGGAAAATCCAATGGTACATGGGTTTCTGCCCCCACAGGTACGATGGGAGAATTTGTAGGACGCTATAGAGATGAGGCAAATGTTACCTACACCCAAGATAGATCTAACTACTATTTCCCCACAAATGGATATCCTGGTGGATATAATGAACCACACGCTGCAAACGAAGACGGGCAGGGACGCTGGAGTATAGGTTATGTAGGCGGTTCTGGCGAGAGAGTTTTTGATATTGTCAGCAATAGCATTGTTTCTGAGAAAAATCGAGACCCCGACTGGCAACGTGAAGCATCAGCTATAAGAGATGGTATGGATCCATTTAATAACGGTCGCTTTACTCAGAACATTTACGCGAAGGATAACTTCATTCGAGCCTTAGAAAACACAACACAATTCCTCAAGCAAAATTCTTCCACTGTCAGAAGTAACCAACTATCATTCTCCTTCAAGTACTGGGGTGACTGGGAAAGACTCGGAGGATGGTATCAGGATAATGATGATGGTTCCGATAATATGAATGGTTGGGAGGACGATGAGGTACCCACATGGGATTGGACAGACCTAAACCCAGACCACGAAAACATAATGGACGGTGTATGGCATGATAGAGTTGGTGGACTCAATGACCTCTCTGATGACGATCCAGGTGGCTGGCCACGTGTTGGTCTAACTCACGCCAATTTCAACATTTGGAAATCTCAATATCAACATATCCGAACTCATAGCTTGTATACGACCCAATTTGGTGGTGATGACGTAGGTGGCTTTGTTATCGGACGTAAAGAACTGACTCAAAATATTTACCAAGACTGGATGGACTACCAGTATCACTGGGCATCGAAGTGGAACGACATCTATGACAATCGCCAGCAATTCAGCTACCAATGGGTGAGCAAAGCACAGGATATCTTTGATAAGCGTCCTCGCTACGAAACTAGAGACCAACTAACTAAAGTTGTCCTCACTGATATTCAAACGAATTACATCACCAAGCAAATTACACAAAAACAGCTTGTTTGGACAACCGACCGTCTCTCTGGCGACCAAAAAGGATTCGGCGCCTTTGGTAGTGACTCTATCCGTGCGCTGGATAATATCTCTATCGATGCAGGTGGTAATGTTAATGTCAGCGCGAAATTAAGCACCGTTGGTGGCACCATCTCCATCAACGCGGTTGGCACTGCTGATATCAAGGGCAAATTACCCGAAGGTCAAAATAGTAACAACACCATTGCGGCGCCTGCTGTACTCAGTGCCCAAAGAGCGATTACTGTAATTGCAAACCAAGTTAATGTTACTGACCTGAGCCAACTTAATACGAGCAGCACTACGAGCCAAATCACCTTACGTTCCACAACCGACCTCAACTTTGGTGGTGTGGCAATGGCTGGCAGCACAACGGGTAATGGTCAAGTATCCCTCGAAGCAGGTAAAGACCTCAACCTCAGCGGACAAGTAATAGCTGGCACCAGCATTAATGCTAGAGCAGGTTTACAGTCAGGTATCGGCGACATCAACGGTAATGCCTTAACTTATTTAGGAACAGCAAGCAACGGTCAAATTAACCTCACGGCAGGTACTAGCAAGGGCGATATTAACCTCCCAGGTTCTTGGTTAAATAGCAACACAGTGCAGCTGACTGCAACCGCAGGTAGTGTTAATAACTACCAGAGAGCCACCGATGCTAACGGTAACATCACAGCTAATAACGATGGTTTAATTTCCAGCAATACTCTAAATGTCAACGCTAAAAACACTGTTTCTTTGAACCTGAGAACTGGTTTTAGCAACGGCGCCGACCTCGCTACTACTCCTACAGCTACCTCAGCAGTAACAATTAACGCTGCTACTGGTGATGTGAACTTAACTTCCTTCGGTAACATCGGTATCCAGCAAATGACAGCAGGTGGTAACTTCAATCTCACCTCAACAGGCAGCGTAAGCCTTAACAGAGTCACTGCTTCTAATAACATTAATGTCGATGTTCTACAAAGCAGCCTCGCTGTTGGTAGCGTTACCGCAGGAGATACCATCAAGCTCAATGTCCAAGGCAATATCACCAGATTTGGCGGCAGCAATGTCAACGGTCGCTTCCTTGATATCGCAGCAAAAGGCAATATTGACCTCAGTACCGCTGTCTCAGAAATGACAATCGACGGTATGAGCAATGGTACTTTTAACATTGCCAACACCTCTTCTAGTCTAAAAATCAACACCAGTACCTTCGACGGTGGCCTGGTTAATATCACTACTACCGGGGACATAACCTTCGATACTATTCGCTTGCTCACAGATAGAGCAGGTCAAGCAATTAACTTGATAGCTGGTGGTCAAATGAACTTTGGTTTAGTAGATGCAGGTGCCAATTTTGGTACCGCTTCTCTAACTGCGGTCAATGGTAAACTCTCTGCCTTCAAACCCAACGACCAAATAGTTGACGTAATAGCGAAGAATGTCATCACCAAATCTGGACAATCCGTAAGTTTAGAAATAGCCAAACAGGCAAGCGCGTTATCTGCAATTGCTGAAACTGGCGATATCTTGATTGAACGACTTGGTGAAGGCAACAAGGAAGAAACGCTAGTATTAGGCACCCTCATCGCCAAGCAAGGTAGTGTTAAAGTTACCACCAGAGGCGACTTAATCGGAACTGCGGGTATTCAGTCAGCAATTACTGGCAGTATCGAGTTAACGAGTAAAACGGGTGATATTGCGATAATTCCAGATAGCTCGAATACAGTGCTTAAGAGCCAGACTATTAAGCTGCGGGCAACTGGACAAATCAATATTGATACAAATGTTACCCTTGATGCCCAGAACTTAGAACTTGCTTACGGAACAACTGGCATTATTCAGGGTTCTGTCCGACTGCCAAATATCAAAACTAACAACTTAACACTGGAATTAGGTTCAGGTAGCATTATTGTGGCGCCAGAAACCTTTAAATCGCTAATTGACGCAAGTGGTAAACCAATTGCTCTAGATAAAGTCAACCTAGTGGCGCGCGGTAACCAAATCCTCGAAGGCAATTTTGCTGGATACTACAAGTACCGCGATGCCATTACAAATGCTACCTACTACCTCGATAAACCAGAACTAGCTTTAGGCGCCAAGATATACCGTGAAGTCAGTGGCAAGTTAGAGGCATTATCTGCTGCCCAAGTTGATATCCTCAAACTGGCGCCTGTACTTAATACTCTCAGCTACCAAGTACGTGAGGAAATGAGTGGTCGCTACATCTTCATCGGTAACGATGGTCGTGAGTACTATAAAGACCGGGTGATCGATGATCCAAACACACCGGATGCGAATAAAGTTTACACCCGCCAAAATGCACAAGGATTGTATGCTTACACAGTTTTTGCTCCAAGTGAAACTAAAGATGCAAATGGAAATTCCGTAGTAGTTGGTTATACGGTTGTTTACACAACAGAGTCAGATTACAAGAAATTCATCGCCCAAAACCCGCAGTACGAGGATGTACAAATTAACTTTACCGAGGTGCAAAACCCTGCATCCTTAAATCTGCGAGCCAAGATGCAGGAAGAATTAGCTGGTAGTATCCAATTAGTCACCCCAGTAGGATTATTGAAAAACGAGCGTTCTGGATTCCCAATGCTGGCAGACTCTATAACCCTGAAAGCACAGCGCGACTTAGGCAACATTAGCTTCAAAGATATCATTGGAACCGATGTTGAAATTTCTACTGGTGACAACCTTGATATAATTGGGGCGCCGACTGTAGCACGAAACTTAAAGGTATCTTCTAATGGTTACTTCGATGCCCAAGGTCGCTTTATCGGTGGTCGCATTACTACTGGTAAGGAAAAAATAGTTGTAGACAATGCTTTCGTTGAGAGAGACGTTATCCTCAAGGCTTCTGGTTTAGAACTTGCTGCCTTTAACGGAATTGATGTTAAGACCGATGTGCAACAACTCAAAGCAGCAATTATAGACAGAGGCGATATTACCATCAGTGAGGCTAATTCGATTGCCCTAACTGATGTCTCAGTCAAGCAAGGAAACCTGACAATCTCCACTGTCGATACAAACGCCGTCATGACTATTGGCAAGGTGGAAGCTGGTAACAGAGTTAACATCAAAACTGGACAAATATACAGTGCTGCGAGCGATGGTGTTGTTGACTTAAGTGGTGAAAGTTTAACTGTCCAAACAACTCAAGGTATCGGTACAGACAACGCATTACTAGAAACCTCAGTTAAGAATGTAAGTGTTATCTCAGGTGGCGCCGCTAACCTCAGCAACTACGGTGCGTTGACTGTCGATAGTGTAACTGCTGGCGGTGGTGTCCAGGTAGAAACCCATAGCCCCTTAACTATCGCAGGCACCGTATCAGCAGGTGGTAGAATCCGCTTGCAGTCGGGTGATTCTCAAGGAAGCGGCGATGATTTGACGATTAGAGCGAATGTAACCACAATAAGTGGCAACATTATCCTTAATTCGGGCGATAACCTCTCAATTGCTGAAAATGCCTTGATTGTGGCGCCGGGTGAAATTACCATCCAAGGTGACTTTAATAACCAGGACTTTGGAGTTGGTAGCACCATTACTCTTAGCGGTACTATCAAGAGTATCGGTGTAACAATTAACAGCGGAGATGACAGTGATGTTATCAACATCGATGGCAGCCTTATTAACTACTCAGCAACTGGTATCCTCACCACTGTAATTAGGTCGCAAAACGGTAACGATATTATTAACTTGGGCAATAAGTACAAAACCCTCAACAACATTGCGGGTTCAATAGATATCAATACCAGTGATGACTTTGATACCTTAAATATCGAAAACAGCGGCAACCCGTTAAACAATAACCTCAAGGTAACGGTAGATAGAATCTCCGGTTTAGCGGGAATGACTGGTGATATTACTTACTTCAGGGTTGAAAAAATTAACATTAACCTAGGTTCCGGTAATAACTTACTCAATATTGCTTCCGATATTACCGCCGAAGTTAACGTCAACTCCGGTAGTGGACAAAACACAATCTTGATGGACTATGCCAACAAGACGGAAGCATTCGACCTAGTTCTTGATAATGGTGTGATTACAGGCTTTACAGGTGCGGGGAACCTACAATACACTAACTTCCAGGCAATTGATGTTAGGTTGGGTACAGGTGACGACAAGTTCACAGTCAGGGACACCAGCTTTACACAGAAGATTTCGGTAGACGCAAGTGCTGGTTACAACGAGTTAATAGTTGATATCGCGCGCGAAAGCAAGAGCCGTAACGAAACCGTTAATATTGGTCAAAACAATATCTTTGGTTTGGGACTTGATCAACGCTTCACATACTCAGGTATGAAGGAAATCGATGTCCAGTTAGGTTCCGGCGCCGACAATATTAACTTGGTCAACAATTTTACTGGCAAGCTCAACTTTAATACTGGTATCGGTGCCGACACCTTAGTTTTAGAAAAGACTGTGGGTATTACCAACATCGGCACCCAAGAAGGCGCCGATATGGTATTCATCAAGACGATTAGTGCCGCAACCTCAGTTGATACTGGTGCTGGTAATGACTATATTGAGGTCGCGAACAATATCAACACTGTCGATAGCATTGCTGCCTTGCTAACTGTCAGTGGTGGAGAGGGTCAAGATTACTTAACAGTCAACGATTCTGGTGATAGCGATAACAGTAGCCTGACTTTAACCAACAATACCATCAGGGGTCTAGATTTAACTGCTGGCATTAACTACAGCCAACTGGAAATGCTCGATATTCTAATGGGTTCTGGAAACGATACCATTAAAGTTGAAAGTACCCACCAAGGAATTACCTACATCTCTACAGCTGCTGGCAGCGATACTGTAGACGTGGAAACAACAGGTGGGGAAACAAACGTTAAACTCGGTGCTGGTGACGACACTATAAATATCAGGAACCGCAACAAACAACTCGATGATATTGCTGGCGCCCTGATTGTATCGGGTGGTATGGGTAACGATACACTAAATATCGATGATTCTGGCGATACCAAAGACAATACAGCCATCCTTAACGATACCCTACTGGTTGGTTTGGGAATGAATGGCGAAATTAATTATGGTAACTTTGAGAACCTAGATATCAAGTTTGGTTCCGGTAGCGATATCCTGAGCATTGAAAGTACCCATCAACAAAGAACTGATATCAGTATGGGTATCGGCAACGATACAGTGATTGTCGAAAGTATTGTAGCTGATACTAAAATTGACCTTGGCACCAATGATGACACAATATATATTGGCAACATCAACCAGCTAGCTGATAATATCTCAGCAGTACTGACCGTAAATGGTGGTATGGGCAGCGACAGTATTATCGTTGATGACTCAGGTGATAAGCAGGATAATACAGCCATCCTCAATGACACCTTAATTACTGGCTTCGGTATGAATGGTGCAATTGACTACGGTAACTTCGAGAGTTTAGATATACTGATGGGTTCAGGTAACGACATTCTTAGCATCGAAACTACTCACCAGGGATTAACTTATGTTGATACAGGTGCTGGTAACGACACAGTTAATGTCGAAACCATCTCCGGTGAAACTAATGTTAAACTCGGTGCTGATAACGACACTATAAATGTCGGCAATATTAGCCAACTTGTTGATGATATCTCAGCAACCCTTATTGTCTCCGGTGGTATCGGTATCGATACATTAAATATCGATGACTCAGGTGATACCAAAGACAACACAGCGATTGTCAACGATACCTTAATTACTGGTTTAGGTATGAACGGTGAAATTAACTACGGTAGCTTTGAGAATTTAGACATCTCACTTGGTTCTGGTAGTGATATTGTCAGCGTTGAAAGCACTCACCGAGAATTGACAAATATTAATACAGGTGCAGGTAATGACACAGTAAATGTCGAAAACATCTCTGGTGAAACTAATGTTAAACTCGGCGCCGGAAATGACACCGTAAATGTCGGCAACATCAACCAACTCGTTGATGATATCTCAGCAGCACTGATTGTATCGGGTGGCACAGGTAGCGACATATTAAATATCGATGACTCAGGTGATACGCAGGACAATACAGCTATTATCAATGACACCTTGATTACTGGCTTGGGTATGAACGGTGAAATCAACTACGGTAGTTTCGAGAGCTTAGATGTGGTAATGGGTTCTGGTAGCGACATTCTCAGCATCGAAAGTACTCACCAGCAATTAACATATGTCAATACAGGTGCAGGTAACGATACGGTCAATGTCGAAACCATCTCTGGTGAGACTAACGTTAAACTTGGCGCAGGTAATGACATAGTAAATGTTGGCAATATTAGCCAAAAAGCTGATGATATCTCAGCAGCCCTCATCGTCTCTGGTGGTACTGGTACTGATAACATCAATATCGATGACTCAGGTGATACCAAAGACAACACAGCAATTGTTAATGACACCTTAATTACTGGTTTGGGTATGAACGGTGAAATTAACTACGGCAACTTCGAAAGCTTAGATATAATGATGGGTTCCGGTAGCGACATTCTCAGTATTGAAAGTACTCACCAGCAATTAACATATGTCGATACAGGTGCAGGAAGCGATACGGTCAATGTCGAAACCATCTTCGGTGAAACTAATGTTAAACTTGGTGTCGGCAATGACACAATAAATGTCGGCAATATTAGCCAACTTGTTGATGATATCTCAGCAACACTCATTGTGTCTGGTGGTATTGGTATCGATAACCTTAATATCGACGACTCAGGTGACATTAAAGACAACACAGCCATTGTTAACGACACCTTAGTTACTGGCTTAGGTATGAACGGTGAAATCAACTACGGCAGTTTCGAGAACTTAAATATCTTACTTGGTTCTGGTAGCGATATAGTCAGCGTTGAAAGCACTCACAGTAATGCAACTGAAATTAATACAGGCGCCGGTTATGACACAGTAAATGTTGAAAACATCTCTGGTGATACAAAAGTGGTTCTTGGCACAGATAACGATACTATTAATATCGGCAATATCAACCAACAACTCGACGATATTTCTGCTGCATTAACTGTATCTGGCGGTATGGGAGTTGATAGCCTTAATGTCAATGAATCTGGTGATGTTCAAAATAATATCGGCGCCATTAACGACACCTTAATTACTGGGTTCGGCATGAAAGGTGATATTGACTACGGTAGCTTCGAGGATATGAACGTTGAATTTGGCTCAGGTAACGATATTATTACCATCGGTAGTACTCATCAAAATATGAGTCATATCACTACAGGTGACGGTGATGATATTGTAAATGTCGAAAGTATCGTTAGCGAAACTATCATCAAACTTGGTCAAGGTAATGATACAGTAAATGTCAGAAACACTAGCCAAAAACTCGATGATATCTCTGCAGGACTTATAGTTTCTGGTGGCATGGGTAGCGACACACTAAATATTGATGACTCAGGAGATACTCAAGACAACACAGCCATCCTCAACGACACTTTACTTGTTGGCTTAGGAATGAATGGCGAAATTAATTACGGCAACTTTGAACAACTAAACATTGGTTTCGGTTCTGGTAGCGATATCCTTAGTATCGAAAGTACCCATCAAGCATCAACCACTATCACCACAGGTGCAGGTATCGATATGGTAATCGTGGAAAATATTTCCGGTCAAACAAACATTGATACAGGCGCCTCGGATGATTTAATAAGTGTAGGTAATATCAATCAACAAGTTGATGACATTAGAGCAAAACTTATAATCTCCGGTGGCATAGGTATCGACAGTCTCTATGTTGATGACTCAGGCGATACAAAAAATAACACAGGTGTAGTTAATAAGAATTTAATTACTGGTTTAGGTATGAACGGTGAAATCAACTATCAAGACGTTGAAAACTTAAGTATGCTACTTGGTTCAGGCGCCGATTTAGTTGCTATAGATTCCATCTCAGTTAACACTGACATAGATACTGGCCTTGGCGAGGATTTTATTACTATCAAAGACCTCAGCTTACTGTCGGCTCAACTTATTGTTGATAAACAACATAAGAACTAATAGTTTACCGAGAATTTTCTAATTGCCGATTTGTAGAGACGCGATTTATCGCGTCTCTACATTTATTTTGTTTGTTCATAACAGAATTAACTTTTTTACACGCACCATTCAACTTGCTGTTTGCTTATATCAGTAATTATACGATATCACTAGCCTGAATGGCAAGTAAATTACGTATAAATATCATTGCTAATTGAAAAACTGGATTCAAACTAGATTCCCGACTTCTTAAAGAAATCGGGAATCTGAATAGTAATCAAAATTTAATACTGTGCAGGTTTTGAAAATAGCTCTTCGTGATCCTCCCCGACCCCCTTCCCAAGCTACCGTGTTTAAGAAAATTTACTGATGTCATAATTATACAGTGTTGTTAAAATAACAAAGTGTATAGGTTCACAAGGGTGCCAATATTTAATTCTGTAACATAGTGCCCACTTGGTTTCCTTCTACTCAGAATTATTTCCAATTATCAATCAGTTTAATTTTTAATATCTATTCATAAACAGTGAGCAAAAGTATGAAATATAGTCAGTCCTTATCTTTTCAAGAAAATAGCTCTGTTCTGGTATTCATCGATTCAAAAGTACAAGATTATCAAAGCCTGAGAAATGGCATAAAACCAGATGCAGAGGTTTATGTTTTGCACCCGGAAGTTGATGGAGTCGAGCAAATTACACAAACTTTGTTCCAGCATCAGGATGTTGAGAGTATACACATCATCTCACACGGGGCGCCGGGAACACTTTATTTAGGTAATGCAGAACTGAGCCTAGATACTTTAAGACATTACAACCAAGAACTTCAAACATGGTTTAATTTAACTTCTACTCACAACCATACTCCTGCACTTGTTCTTTATGGTTGTAATGTTGCTACAGATGCAGGAACTGAGTTTTTAGAACAATTACATCAATTAACTAATGCTACTATATACGCTTCTAGTACTGTTGTTGGTAACTCGAAATTAGATGGTAATTGGGATTTAGATGTTTGCTACGGTAAAAATACCTCAGCTTTTCCTGGTTTAGTATTTCAACCTGAAGTGTTAGCAAGTTATGCTGGAGTATTTGGAACAGGTGCCGATAAATATTACACGTACTATGATTCAAAAGAGGGTACTAAAGGAACAGTCTCTTTTACAGATATTAGTAGCACTGGTACTAGTACCTTGCAACTTGTAGGTCGAGACCAGTCAATTTATGAAATTAGTTTACCTTTTACCTTTAATTTTTACGGAACTAATTTCAGCAAAATAGTTATTGCTGAAAACGGAGGAATTGCTTTTAAAGATAGTGGAACTGCCTCATTTAGCACAATTAATGCGAATATCCCCTCAACTAGTCCTGCTGTTCCAGTGAATAGTATTTTTCCTTTTTGGGATGATTTAGATGCACAAATAACTGCTAATAACCGTACAGGAAAAATTTACACCAAATCAGATGCTGACCGCTTTACTGTACAGTGGACTAACTTTCAAGTCGTAGATCAACCAGGTAAGAATATAACCTTCCAAGTTATTCTATACAAAGACAGTAATAATATTGATTTTATTTATTCAACAGCAACACCAAATAATGGCAGTACTGCCAGCATTGGTTTTAACAAAGGTACGTTAGAAGATGGCAAACCAGTTGGTATAGCATATTCAGTCAATACATCTAATTTGAATGGTATTAATTCTATCCGTTTTTTCACAGAACCTCAATTAATAACTAATACTATATCAGTCAAAGAAGGGGAGACAATTACCCTGTCTTCTAGTAACTTGAATGCGACGGATGTTGATAATAGCAGCGACCTTAGTCAAATTACATATACCATTAGCAATCTTCAAAATGGGCAATTTCAAGTAAATGGTACAGCTGCAACTACATTTACTCAAAAGAATATCAACGACGGAAATGTTCAATTTGTTCACAATGGTAGTGAAAATGCTCCATTGTTTAATATAACTCTTAGTGATAGCTTCAACACTTCCAGTCAAAAAGCTGCAATTATCAACTTTACGAATCTTAATGATAGTCCTATACTGACAGATGCAACCACTGCTGTTGGTTTTAGCGAGAATGTGTTGAATGCTGCTGCATCTATTATTAGTAGCAGTATTACCCTTACAGATACAGATTCCTCTAACTTTGCCGGAGGTAATCTCACGGTTAACTATACTAGTGGAAATGGAGCAGAAGACCAGCTTTCAGTTAGTAGTAGTAATAGTATTACCTTAAGTGGTGGAAATGTTAGCTATAACGGAATTGTTTTTGGCAGCATTGATACTACTAATAACGGCGCTAATGGCAAAAGCTTAGTTGTTAAATTTACTAACATTAATGCTACTTTAGGTGCGGTTAAAGCTTTAATTCAAAATCTCACTTACCAAAACACTTCTCATACACCTAACGCTAGCCGCACTATTTCAATTACAGTCGATGATGGTGGTGGTGGAACTAGCACTGCGGTATCTAAAGTTATTAATGTTACTCCTGAAAATGATGCACCTGTTAACACTGTTCCAGCAACGCAAACTATCATTGAAGATGAAATTTTAGCATTCACAGGCGCCAATCTAATTTCAGTAAGTGACTTAGATGCTGGTAATAATTCTATTAAAGTCAGGCTTGAAGCTAATAAAGGTACTCTGAGCCTTAATGGTATCGGCGGTTTAAACTTTACTGGGGGTGTTGGTGATGGTACTGACGACGCAACGCTCGAATTTACAGGCGCCATTACCGATATCAATAAAGCCTTAAATGGCATGACATTTAAGCCGACTGCTAACTCTAACGGTGCTGCTTCGGTTCGCATATTAACAGATGACTTAGGCAATAGCGGTGCTAATAATATTAAATTAACCAGCGACAAGACGGTTAACATTAATATTACTGCTATTAATGACGCACCTGTAAATACTGTACCAGCAGCGCAAAGTGTTAAGGAAGACACTAATTTAGTATTTAACAGCGTTAATAATAATCTGATTAAAGTTGACGATGTAGATGTAAATGAAAACCCATCAGGAATTGTACAAGTCAACCTTTCTGTAAGCAAAGGAATTTTAACTCTAGCCTCAGTAACTGGTATTAATTTTGTTTCTGGTAGTAGCAATGGTAAGCCTAGTATTACTTTTACTGGAAAACTGCTTGATGTTAATAATGCTCTCAATGGTTTAATTTATAGCGGTAACGCTAATGTAAACGGCGCCGATACGCTCAAAATTATTACAGAAGACTTAGGTAATGTTGGTGCTGGTGGTAATAAGAAAGATGAAAAATTAATCAGCATTACTATAGATGCTGTCAACGATGCTCCTATTAATACAGTACCTGTTGCACAATCCATTGAAGAAGATAAAGATTTAATCTTTAGTACAGCTAAGGGTAATGCTATTACTGTTAGCGATGTTGATGTTAATGAAGGTACTGGTGAACTAGAAGTTACATTATCTGTAACTAACGGCGCCTTGACTTTAGCAGACACTACAGGTATAAGTTTTCAGTCAGGTACTAGCAACGGGAAACCTAGTATTTCCTTTAGAGGAACGCTGAGTGCTATTAACAAAGCATTAGATGGTTTAGCTTATCGAGGCAAATTAAATTACAACGGCGCCGATACCTTAAGTATTACTACTAGCGACTTGGGTAACTTTGGTATTGGTGGAATCCTTCAAGATGCAAGTAAAACAGTACAAATTAATGTTACTCCTGTTAATGATGCTCCAGTAAATACAGTTCCTGGACAGCAAAGCATTGAGGAAGACAAGAGTTTAATCTTTAAGAGTAGCAGTAACAATGCTATTACTGTCAGCGATGTTGATTTAGCTGCAAATACAGGAGATATTCAAGTAATTCTCTCTGTTACTAAAGGAAAACTCACTTTAGGACAAACAACAGGGTTAACTTCCTCACAAGGTGATGGCAGTAACTCAATTACCTTAAAGGGTACGCAAACAAGTATCAACAACGCTTTAGAAGGTTTAACTTACCTGGGAAATCAAGATTTTAATGGTGACGATACCTTAACAATTCTTACCAGTGACTTAGGTAATACTGGTACTCCCGGTGAACTGAAAAAACAAGATACTGTTCAAATTAAAGTTACAGCTATCAATGATAAACCTGAAATTACTATTCCTGTTAATCAAAGCATAGACGAAGATACAGATTTAGTTTTAACAGGTATTGATAAGGCTATCCAAGTTAAGGATGTAGATGCTGCCGAAAGTACTGGTGAAGTCGAAGTTAAGCTTTCGGTTGCTAAGGGAACTTTAACTTTAAAAGATACAAATGGTCTGACTTTTGATGCCACTAATGGTAATGGTAAACCGAATGTTACCTTCCGAGGTAAAATTGCCGATGTTAATATCGCCCTCAATAGTCTTGTTTATCGTGGAAACCTCAACGTTAACGGTGCCGATACATTAACAGTTACTACTAGCGACTTAGGAAATACTGGCAGTGGTGGTATTTTAACTGACACTAAAAATGTCGAAATTACTATCAATCCAGTTAATGATAGTCCAGTAAATACCGTTCCTACCCAACAAACGATTGATGAAGATGTCAAATTAGTCTTCAGTGCTGCCAATGGCAATGCTATAAGTATTACCGATGTAGATGCAGTCGAAGGTACTGGAAAAGTCGAAGTTAAATTATCTGTCGGTAAAGGTTTATTAACTTTATTTAATACTTCTGATTTAAATTTTACTGAAGGTGATGGTGTAAGCGACTCTAAGCTGACATTTACTGGCACCGTTGATAAAATTAACCAAGCTCTTAATGGTCTAGTTTATCTTGGTGATCAAGATGCTAATAGTAGTGCCAATGGTGATGATACTCTAACTATCATCACAAGTGACTTAGGAAATACTGGTAGTGGTGGCACAAAGACAGATACCGATACTGTAACAATCAAGCGAACTGCTATCAATGACGCACCTGTAAATACGGTTCCTGGTAATCAAAGTGTAGATGAAGATACAGATTTAGCTTTAACTGGCGCCAAAGCTATCCAAATTAAAGATGTTGATGCTCTTGAAGGTACTGGTGTAGTTGAAGTTAAGCTGTCGGTAGGCAAAGGTACTTTAACTCTACAAAATCCTGCCAATTTGACCTTTGATGCCAACAATGATAATGGTAAATCCACTGTAGTTTTTCGTGGTAAAGTCGCGGATATCAACACTGCTTTAAATACTCTTGTTTATCGCGGCAATCTGAATGTAAATGGCGCCGATACTCTAACTGTTACCACTAACGATTTAGGTAATACTGGTGTAGGTGGTGCTTTAACTGACATAGATAGTTTCCAAATTACTATCAACGCAGTAAACGATGACCCAGTAGTTACTGTTCCTAGTGATCAAAACGTCAATGAAGATGTCAAATTAGTTTTCAATGACGCTAATAAAAATGCTATCACTATCAGTGATGTAGATGTCAAAGAAGGAACAGGAATAGTAGAGGTAACGTTATCTGTTACCCGTGGTTTGTTGACTTTGGGCAGTACCACAGGCATAGATTTTACTAGTGGTGATGGTCTTGGCAATGCTACTATGACCTTTAGAGGCAGCATTGATCGAGTAAATCAGGTTCTCAACGGCTTGACTTATCTAGGCAATAAAGATTTAAACAGCGATGCCAAAGGTGAGGATGACCTAATTATATCAGTTAGTGATCTAGGTAATAAAGGTAAAGGTAACATCCTCGAAGACAAAGACACAGTAAAAATCAAGCTGACTGCAATTAATGATGCTCCTGTAAATACTGTTCCTAGTGAGCAATCTGTCAAAGAAGATACTGATTTAGCCTTTAGCACTAATAATCAAAATACTATCAAAGTTAGTGATATTGACGTTAATGAAGGTACAGGAAATTTAAAGGTGACAGTTGGTGTCGCCAAAGGTGCTTTAACGTTAAAACAAACTACAGGGTTACAGTTTACGGAAGGTGATGGAACTGCTGACACCAGCATGACTTTCGAGGGCACAGTTACAAATATTAACAATGCTCTTGAAGGTTTAGTTTATCGAGGAAATCAAGATTTTAATGGTGAGGATACCCTTACCATTACTACTAATGATTTAGGTAATAAAGGTGAAGGTGGACCGTTAACAAAACAAGATACCGTTAAAATAAAGGTTAACGCTGTTAACGATGCTCCACTTAATACCGTACCTGGCGCCCAAACTATTGAAGAAGACACGAATTTAGTCTTTAGTAGCGCTAAAAATAACCTCATTAGCATCAGTGATGTTGATGTTAAAGAAGGTACGGGTGAATTAGAAGTAAATTTATCTGTGATTTCAGGCGCTCTTACATTACCCGATATTACAGGCATTAGCTTTGTAAATGGAAGCACCAATGGTAGTCCTAGTATCACTCTAAAAGGAAAACTAGATGCCATTAATAAAGCGCTTAATGGCTTGACTTATCGTGGAAACCTCAACTATAACGGTCAAGACACTCTCAGTATTGTTACTAGTGACCTTGGTAATTTTGGTGAAGGTGGAATCCTTAAAGATTCGAGCAAAACGGTTCAAATTAACGTAACGGCCGTTAACGATGCTCCTGTAAATACTGTACCAGTAGCCCAAACTGTTGAAGAAGATAAGGATTTAGTATTTAAGAGCAATACCAGTAATGTTATCCGCGTTAGCGATGTTGATGCAGCAGAAGGAACTGGAGATATTAAAGTTACCCTGTCTGTTACTAAAGGTAAATTGACTCTAGGTCAAACAACAGGAGTAACTTTAACAGGTAGTAATGGTAGCGCGACCTTTAGTTTAACTGGTACCCAAGCAAGTATTAACAATGCTCTAGAAGGTCTAACTTACAGAGGGAATGAAAACTTTAACGGTGTTGATACCTTAAATATCATCACACAAGATTTAGGTAATAAAGGTACTCCCGGCGAACTCAAAAAAGAAGATTCGGTTCAAATTACTGTTCTTGCTGTCAATGATGCTCCTGTAAATACTGTTCCTGTAGCACAAACAGTTAAAGAAGACACAGATTTACTGCTCAGTGGTGCTAAAGCCATCAAAATCGACGATTTAGATGTTAAAGATGGTACGGGTGAAGTCGAAGTTAAACTTGCGGTTGATAAGGGTACTTTAACTTTACAAAACACCACAAATTTAATCTTTAATCCCAACAATGGTAACGGCAAATCGACTGTTGTTTTCCGTGGTAAATTAGCTGATGTGAATACAGCACTCGATAGTTTAGTTTATCGAGGCAATCTTAACGTTAACGGCGCCGATACCTTAACTGTAACTACCAGCGACTTAGGCAATACAGGTATTGGTGGCGCCTTAATCGACAGCGACACCATACAAATTACCATTGATGCAGTAAATGATGCCCCAGTAAATACTGTACCTACAGAACAAAACATTAATGAAGATGCAAGACTAGTTTTTAACAGCTTCAATAAGAATGCCATAAGTATTAGTGATGTAGATGCTGCGGAAGGAACTGGGGAAGTTGAAGTCAAACTTTCTGTTAGTAAAGGTGTATTAACTCTAGCTGATATCTCAGGACTTAAGTTGACTGAAGGTAATGGCACTGCTAACATGAGCATGACTTTCACTGGTAGTATCGACAAAATTAATAAGGCTTTAGACGGTCTTATTTATCAAGGCACTCAAGATTTCAACAGTGAAGATACTCTAACTATTACCACTAAAGACTTGGGTAATAAGGGTGAAGGTGGAACCCTGAGTGATATAGATACCGTTAAAATAAAACTTGCCGCAATTAATGATGCTCCGATAAATACTGTTCCTGGTGAGCAATCTGTCAACGAAGATACTGATTTAATCTTTAGCAGCGTCAAGCAAAATGCCATTACCGTCAGCGATATAGATGTTAACGAAGGAACAGGGGACTTAGAGGTAACAGTTGGTGTCACTAAAGGTGCCTTAACTTTAAAACAAACTACAGGGTTAACCTTCTCGAAAGGTGATGGAACTGCTGACACCAGTATGACTTTCAAGGGTAAAGTCAAAGATATCAATGATGCTCTTGAAGGTTTTGTTTACAGAGGAAATCAAGATTTTAACGGTGATGATACCCTTACCGTCGATACTAATGACTTGGGTAACTTTGGTTTAGGTGGACTGTTAACAAAACAAGATGCCGTCAAAATTAAAGTTAGTGCTGTCAACGATGCACCTATTAATACAGTACCATTAGCCCAAACCGTTAATGAAGATGAAGATTTAATCTTTAGCGGCGCCGAAAATAATCTCATCAGCATCAGTGATGTAGATGCTAACGAAGCAACGGGTGAAGTCGAAGTAACGCTTGCTGTTAATAAAGGTGTACTAACACTCAAAGATACAACAGGATTAACTTTTGCTGCCAACAGTGCTAATAGCAAACCTCAAATAACTGTTAAGGGGAAAGTAGCGGACATCAATAAAGCTTTAGATGGTCTTGTTTACCGAGGCAATAAAAATTACAACGGTAAAGATACTTTGACCATCACTACCAATGACTTAAACAACACTGGTTTAGGTGGTAGCCAAAAAGATATTGATACTGTTGATATTACACTTACCCCCGTTAATGACCCTCCAGTTAATGCTGATGTCCCAGGCGCCCAAAGTGTTAATGAAGATACGAGTCTTATATTTAGCGCTGCAAATCAAAACGCCATCAGAATTTCTGATGTAGACGTAGACGGCGACCAAAACGGACCAGTTGGTGATGTGCAAGTAACGCTTGCCGTTACCAAGGGTAAAGTTAACTTAGCGCAAACTACAGGTTTAACATTTGCACAAGAAAGTAGTAACGGTAGCGCTAACATCATAGTTACTGGCAGCGTTGAAAATATCAACAAAGCTTTGGATGGTTTAGCTTACCTGGGTAATCAAGATTTCAACGGCGAAGATACCCTTACTATTAGTATCAATGACAAGAGTAACGGTGGTACTGGCGGTGAGTTATATCAAAAAGACACTGTTAAAATAAACGTCAAAGCTATCAACGATACGCCTATAAATACAGTTCCTAGCAAGCAAAGCGTCAAAGAAGATATTGATTTAGCTTTTAATGCAGTCAACGGTAATGCTCTTAGTATCAATGATGTTGATGCGAACGAAGGAACAGGTGAGACTGAAGTTAAACTCTTTGTCACCAAAGGTTTACTAACTCTTCAAGAAACTACAGGGTTAACTTTTAAAGAAGGAGATGGCAAGGGTAACACTGCAATATCCTTTACAGGTAAGTTGACGGATATCAACAAAGCATTAGCGAGTTTGACATATCGCGGCAATGCTAATTTCCACGGTCAAGACACCTTGACTATCACTACGAACGATAAAGGAAATAATGGTGATGGTGGCGCCTTAATTGACACTGATACTGTTGATATTACTGTCACTCCAGTTAATGACGCTCCTGTAAATAACGTACCTCAGAACCAGAAAGTTGACCAAAACAAACAGTTAATTTTCAGCTCTCAGAAAAGTAATGCTATCAGCGTTAGTGATGTTGATGCTGGGGAAGGAACAGGTGAAGTTGAAGTAACGCTTACTGTTACTAAAGGTGTTTTAACTTTAGGGCAAGTCGCGGGAATAAGCTTCAAAGCTGGAGATGCTAAAGCTAACGCGACAATGACTTTTACTGGCAAAGTAGAAGACATCAATAAAGCCCTAGAAGGTATAGTTTACCAAGGTGATAAAGATTATAATGGTCAAGATAATTTGACTATTACTACCAGCGACTTAGGCAACTTTGGTTCTGATATCTTAATCGACACAGATACGATTGGTATTAGTGTTATTCCTGACACAGATGACGATGGTGCTAGTAATTCCACTGAAGAACAAGTTGCTGCGGAAATTGCCAAGCAGAACCCAACTGATAGTAATTTCAAGAATTTGAGCCAAAAAGCTGCTTCTGACCCAGGAATTGTTGCTATATTCGGTCAAGATGGCGCCAAGAAGCCAATAATCATTGCCATTAACGAACAAGACCAAAAGCAACTTGGTGGAACTTCTCAAACACCAGCTTTAGTAGTTGGTTCTGTAACAACTCAACGCTTTGATGATGTTTTCCCAGACCCCATCACTGCTTTTGATAGCAAAGACCTCAAAAAATCATCTTTGAAAAAATTGGCGCCTGTTTTAGATGTCATTAACTTTGAAGTGAAGCCTAACCAAGTAATCAAGGAGGAGGGTTTACAGCAGAAAATTAAAGACGGTATTAAACAAAAACCTGTGAGGGTAGAAATTAAGCTACCTGATGGAGCCGATGAGCAAGCAGTAAATGCTATTCTGAAACGCTCCGCAGACGGAACCCTTTATGATGGACGCCGACAATTTAACCCAAATCGCGGAGACTTAGATTTTGATGATTTAACAGGAGCAGTACTCCAAGACCGAAATCTTGATGGCAAAGCTGACTGGGCTGTAGTTTATCTCCAAGATGGCGAATGGGGTGACTCTGATGGTCTTGTTGATAGTCAAATTGGACATTCTCTAGTTGCCGCTAACTGGGATTTAGGAACTAGCCGTATGGAGGCTCGTTCGAGTCAGGATGGATTAAACTTCTACGGCAACCGTAGCTATGTTCAATTTAGTCTCGACCGTTTCTCTGGTGTCGAAGCTTCAGAGGTTGGGATGGCGCGCGTTCGGTTTGGTTCAGATGGGCAAATTATTGAGGTAAATGGCAAAGCCGTTAAATCGCTTGAAGAAGCCAAACAAAATATTATTACGCGGGGCGAAACCCTTTTTAGCAGCTTAAGGAATAAAAATCGCAACCCTGATATTGGCACTCAAACTCGCACGGTTGCTTTTGAAGAAGGAGAGCAGGCAGTCTTTTTCGTAATTCAAAACGGAACGAAAGACGATTTGCTTTTTAAAGGTCTAAATTCTAATACTGTGCAATTTTCGCTTCCCACCCTTAATAATGGTGCGGCAATGATGACTGCCAACAACGATGAACGCGGACTTTCAGCCAAGTTATCGCTAGCTAAGTTGTTCGATGTCAGCGCAAAGATTTTGACAGCCGAAGAAGCACGTCCCCAATTAGGATTATTCGCAGTAGGTCAAAGTCAGGCACAATTAAATGCCACTGAAGAATTAATTGACCTCAAATCTTCCGGTGCTTTCGATGGCAAGCAAGTGAAACTGAGCTTATCACTCCAAAGGGAGGCTGCATATAACAACACTGCTTATTTATATCGGGTCGATGATGCCAAAGGCTCAATTCGAGACCCACTAACTGGTATGTTACTTGATCCAACCAAAAGTTTAAGTACGGAACAAAAGCAGCGTTATTTAGAACTGGCAACAAAAGACCGTCTAGTTCAAGGAACAGAACTTCAAACACCTAACTTCCAGACTAGGGAAATTTCTGTTAATGTAACAGGTGGCGAATACTACCTACCGTTCTTAGTTTCTAACGGCACGCTTTCCAGCATCAACCAAGATTTCAGTCGTATCCTCACGCCATATCTGGGTATCAATAGCAACGGCGTAGACCACATTCGCAGCTTAGGTAATAACAAATTTGGTTTCGAGGACATAATTGGCGGTGGTGACCACGATTATAATGACATGATTCTTTCAATCAAGCAGGTTCAAATTATTGGTTAATTAGTTAAGTCGGGTGGGCAGTGCCCCACCTTACTATTCGCGTATGTTTTCTGCAACTTGCTTCAGGCGCCTCAACTGCGCTTGCATATCCTGTTTGGTAAAATTAAGAGCAAATATCTTGAAACCCCAGCTAATTACGGGGTTTGGTATTTGAAATTCAAAACGATTCAGTAAACGTGTACCATTATAGTCTGGTTGACATTCCCAACGGTCTCTGCCTTGAAAAAATCCCTCAAAACCCCAAACTACCAGTCCAGGTTGTCTTTCCAGAATTATACTGTTAAGTGTTGGTTTGAGTAATGGTACTTCAATCACAAATCGGCTTTTTCCTCCAACGTTTGTATCCCAGTCGCCAACGGGATAACAACGTAAAACTGGATTCAGCCAACGGTGCATTAAATTTAACTCAGTAATACAGCGTTCAACCGTGGTAGCTGAAGCGTTGATTTGTATTGACTGCTCGAAAACTTGGGTAGAAGACATATATTTTTATTTGACAAAAGGTGTTGTATCGTAAAATATTTAGTCAATTGGTAAGCTGAGATGTTATTAGCTGCCTCTTTAAGGAATATTAAACTAATGAAACAGCCTTTTCGATATTCTACAATTGAGCCTGAAGTAAAGGCGCCGACTTTAAAGCGACTGCGACAACTGGCACGGGTGCTTGATAAAGCCATTGTGATACCGGGTACGCAAATTGGTATTGGTATTGACCCTATAATTGGGTTGTTACCTGGCGCCGGTGACTTTTTGGGTGTGCTGCTGTCTAGTTATATTGTCCTCGAAGCTGCACGCTTGGGGGTGCCGGCTTCAACGTTGGGAAAGATGACATTTAATATAATACTTGATGGGCTTGCTGGCTCAGTTCCATTGGTAGGAGACTTATTTGACTTTGCGTGGACTGCCAATACCAATAATATTAAGTTGTTAGAAGAATATTTAAAATTCCCCGGTCAAAGAAATCCTGCGAATAAGTGGTTTATAGGAATTGTACTGGCTGTATTGTTACTGGTAGCAGTTGTGCTTGTCGCAATACCCGTTATTTTAGTTAGAATAATTATGTCAATTTTGACAGGTGGTTAAATAAATCACTTTTAGATTTTGACGTAAATAATGTTTTCGCTCAATTCCACAAACATATAGTTTTGGATTAAAATCTACAATCTAAAATCTCAAATCTAAAACCTAAAATGAAAGATTGGTGGCGTGCGAATTTCCCTTTAGGCAAGCAAAGTCTAACAATTGCAGACGCTAACGGGTATCCGGTTAAAATCGCATACGGTGAAGTAGGAAGTGGGAAACCGTTATTTTTACTTCACGGTATCGGTAGTTGGAGTTATAACTGGCGTAATAGCATCAAACCTTTATCGAAGTATTTTCGAGTGATTTGCTTTGATGCGAAGGGTTATGGTTTTTCTGATAAGCCAGTATCGCGTCGAGAGCAACAGGGACACCAAGTTACAGAACTAGCTCGCGTCATTCGTGCATTATGTAATGAACCTGCTGTCATAGTCGGCGAATCTTTAGGTGCTTTGGTTGCATTAGCCTTAGCACAAAAGTATCCTTCTTTAATCGCCAGACTAGTTGTAGTAAATGTACCTATTTTTGCCAAGCGTTTACCGCATTGGGGAATGTCACTACTTTCTCAAGTCCCGCTTGAAGTTATCCAAACTATCGACACTTCACGTCTTAGTTACTTTTTTGCCCCTTTGGTTCGAGAAGTTATGGCAATCGAGCGGCGTAGTGTTTTATACGACCCTTCTACACTAACGCCAGAAGATGTATACTGGATTACGTATCCATATATTGAATTTCCAGGTACTTTAACCAAAGTTGCTGAAGAGTTAAAAATTGCGGCACTGGAAATAGAGCTAGCGCGGGTAAATAAACCTAACTGGCTAACTAATATCCAGAACAATCTTCCTAAAATTAGCTGTCCAACATTAATTTTATGGGGTAAGCAGGATTCGTGGTTTCCAGTTGCCGATGGTAAAAAGCTGCAAGAATGTATTCCAAATTCCTATCTAAACATTATACCCAACTGCTGTCATGATGCATCTTCAGGTGCCTCTGCTATTATTAATAAAACCGCAGTTAGGTTTTTACAGGAAAGTGGCTACTGCTAAATATTAAACCAATGAGTGGAACGGGCATCCCTGCCCGTCCGCAAATGTACTTCATTTGAATAGGAGCCGCTATAAGCATCTTAAATAATTGTATCAATTTATTCTACTATACTGAAGTTACTTGACGTTATATAATTTAGTCAAAATAATACCAGCTTTATAAGAAAGACATAATTCTATAGTCAGTAGAATAAATTGCAATAAAAGTAATGTAGAGACATTACGTGTAACATCTCTATCGGCGCCGACAAATGAATTGAAAAATAAAATCAATGCATACAATCAAGATTATGTCTTGTATATATTTTAAAGACATAAGAATTAAGTACTATTGCTCTTCTATACCAAATAAATGGTCAAGAATATTACGGTTTTCTGACTGTAAGCCTTTAATTTGACCAACAACGACTTCAAAGTTTTTCTGAATTACTTCAAAATTCTGTTGACTGATACTGACAATATTGAATATATTTGCAACCGCTGTGTTCAATTCCTTAATTGAGGCAGCATTTGACTTGATTGCTGCTTCTATCTTATCCATTCTTTGCGATGCCGCAATATGTACTTCCTCGATATGAGTCATACGTTGTGACGCTGCTAGGTGTTCCAACTGTAAATTGCTGATAAGTTGCGATGCTGCAAAGTGAGCTTCTTCCAGACGAGTTAAATTCTGTACTGTTTGCTCATTATCATTCTTACTTTCTATGATTGAAAGAACACGCTTAACAATTTCATCCACTTCTTGGTGCTTTTCTGGGAACATGATTAACTCCACTGGTTTAATAACTATTTTAGTTAATTTAAAATTTGATGTGTAGTCTTTTAGAGATATTAAATACTTTTTTTTATTTTTTTTCTACGTTTTTATAACTCCAATATATATTTAAATAAAAAATAAATTCAACGCAATAAACCTGGTTTAATCTAAAAAAAAGAGCGGGAGGAAGCATATCAAGCGCTTATCACTCCCGCTCTAGCATTCACCGCTGAAGCGAATAGAAGTTAGTATAAGCGTTATCCTTTAGGGGGCTAATTTGTGGATAACAGAGCTTATACATTTTACTTCTGATGCGGCGAATACCAAACTTAATTTTTTAAAATAAATCTGATATTTTTTAGATACAATTACTTAAGTAAAGGTACTTGTTATCAGGAAGTAGATACTTTTTAAGCTGATTTATTAAGCTTATTAAGTATTTGCCAGATGAACTCTGGCAATGTTTTTGGTAGTTGAGTACACCCTGATAACAACACCCTTGAAGTCGTTTATCTTTGTTCAAGATAACCGAGGAACTATAGAGTGAGTTGCCAATCTGGCAAGTTTCTTGATATTTTGCTTTTGTGAAATCAATATAAAGCCAATATGAAATGTATATTTAAGTTCAGACAAACAAAAACCGGGTTGATTCATAAACCCGGTTCTTGACCTAACCTAGACTTTTTACTCATTAATTTATGAGTAGAAATTTGTAGACTATTACTTACGCACAACAAAAGATATTGGGTTTTGTCGGCGAAGGTCTGCTGCTACAACAACAGATTCTTGACGGATAGCGTCAAAATTACTCTGTGGTGGCAAGATAGTGACTGTCGTCTTTAGCTTGCGTGTTGTTGGAGGAGCATTTTTATTCTTAGGCGGCACAAAAACCGGGGGTTTTTTGGGCGCCTTTGGTTCGGTTTGAGGATAGCGGCGTTGAGCTAAACGTTCTTCATAGCGGTTAACCCGTTTCTGGTTTTTTTGAGAACCAGTAGAACTGTTGAGCAAGCGGAAAATAAATAAACATCCGCTCCCGCAACTCAAAGCAATTGCAATTACGACCCATAAAGGAAATGGACTAGTTTTTTCAGCAGGTGGACTAGCAATGGGCTGAACGATTTCAACTTCAGTTTGTTCTGTCGTGTTAGAAGACTGGGGTTCTTCTATACGTCCAACGTTTCCCAAACTCAGCACTGCTAGCACGGCGCCACCAGCGAATATACCGAGTAAAGCTACCACCAAAAGCCAAGGATGGAAGACAATCAAGCGTAACAGTAAGCGCAAACCTCCGTTATGCTTTGATTTCAATGTTCCTGGTTTGTTTTCAGGTGCTGGAGTACCAGCGTCACTGTTCTCCATATATTTGCAAATTTTTTACCCCTCTATCCGGCTAATTGTACATCTGGAGTACGCCGTGAGTATCCGTAGCAAAATACAAGCTTACGGTAGCATTTTTATAATAGATAAACTCCAAAAAGCTCTGTATTTTGCTCAATTTTGGTATTTTTTAAGACTTAACTCAGTAATGTATTGTTCTTAAAGATTATTCTCCCTGCTTGCTTACAGAGTGTCGTTCGAGTGCAAACTGTACTAACTGGTCAACTAAGCTAGGAAAAGTTATACCAGTGTTTGCCCACATTTGAGGATACATGCTTGTAGCCGTAAAGCCAGGTAGTGTATTAATTTCATTAATCAGTATTTCCCCTGTTGATTCGACGTAGAAGAAATCCACGCGCGATAACCCTGCTGCATCAATTGCCACAAAAGCTCGTAGCGCCATCTCCTGAATTCGCGACACTACCTCAGCAGGTAGCGATGCCGGAATCAGTATTTCTGCCATGCCTTCAGTATATTTAGTTTCGTAATTATAGAAGTCGCTACTGAACGTAATTTCACCTAAAACCGAAGCTTGAGGATTATCATTCCCTAAAACAGCGCATTCAATTTCTCTGGCTTGAACTCCCTGTTCAACAATAATTCGACGGTCATAGCTAGCAGCATTATCAAGAGCAGCTTCTAACTCAGTACGATTACGAACTTTTGCAATACCAACTGAAGAACCTAAATTTGCAGGTTTAACAAAGCAAGGGTATCCCAAGGTCGCTTCAATCTCATCACAAAGTTTAGGAAATACACAAGGATTAGAATAAACTTGCGTGCGCGTCACCACAACATACTTAACTTGAGCCAAACCAGCTTGTGCAAAAACGTCCTTCATGGCAATTTTATCCATACCTGCCGCAGAACCCAGTACACCAGAACCAACATAAGGAACTTGCATCAGCGTCAGTAAACCTTGAATAGTGCCATCTTCACCGTTAGGACCGTGGAGGATAGGAAACCAAACATCAATCGAAGCAGTTTCAGCAGGGAATTGCCATAAATTTGGAGAAGGGGCAAGATTTTGTAATGGTGTACCACTAGTTAAAACTTGTTGTGCAGTTGCAGGTGGTTGCCACACACCATCTTTTTGGATATAAAAAGGCAGCACATCATATTTACCAGCATTTTCCTCCGCACTCAAGGCGCCAAAGATCGCGCGTGCAGATTTTATAGATACTTCATGTTCGCCCGAACGACCACCAAACAACACTCCCACTTGCAGCTTTGCCATGACATCCTCCGGAAACTCAAATTCTGAATAGATTACCACAACACGGCACTTTTACTACAAGAGCAAAATATAACATTATTTTTATTATTCATAGTAAGCACTTCAGTGCTTCTCCCACATCAACCAAAAAACTCCCCCAAGCAACCCCATCAAACTAAAAAAAGCTTGCAACGCGCGATTCCTAA
>NZ_JBXXZH010000060.1:0-41914 GCF_059640475.1 Calothrix sp. CBUCES-K 9914 | reverse complement strand
CAGCACTCAGCACTCAGCACCCAGCACTCAGCACCCAGCACTCAGCACTCAGCACTCAGCACTTCATTAATGCTGGTGTCGATAGCGACTGAAAGAGGAACCATAGGTAGCAAGAAGGTTTTCTTGTGAGAGTGCGACTTCAGGTATACCGCTACAAACAACCGTTTGGTTCAGGCAAATAACACAGTCACAATTTTGGTTGACCATATCGATGTCGTGAGAAACTTGTAAAATAGTCCAACCCTCTTCAAGTTTAATTTGATTTAGTAAGGTATGGAATTCAGCCGTACCCTGTGCATCAATTCCAGCAAACGCTTCATCTAAAATTAATAGTTTCCTTGGTGCCACTAAGCAATAAGCAAGCAGAACCCGTTTAAACTGTCCTCCACTCAACGTCCCTATCGCTTGGTTACGTAAATGTAGTGCCGACGTTCGCGTTAAAGCGTTTTCAATAGCAGTATTTTTTTCTGTATTTTTCTTCCACCGAGAAAATAGTCCAGAACTTTGCTGTGAAGTTGTCCATCCTAAACCAACTAACTCAGATACAGAAATTGGAAAGCTACGGTCGAAGATAAAATTTTGTGGCATATATCCAATTTGGCGCCTCATGTTCCCTAAACGTGTAATTGGGCGCCCAAAAATCTGAACACTCCCACTGCTATGAGGAATTAAATCTAAAATTGCTTGTACTAATGTACTTTTACCTGCACCGTTTGGTCCAACTATTGCTGCATTCGTTCCTGGTTTCAATTCAAATGAAATATCACGAAGGGCTAGGTATTTCCCTTGGTATACTGTTAGACCTTGTACTTTGAGAATGGGAATATTACTCGGAATAGTATTTGTCATTTTAATGATTGGATAGTGAGACACAGAACAGCTATAAAGACACAGATGGATATGAATTATATCCACTAATGATTTCATGATAAATTATGATAAATATTTCTAAAAATTTTGGCTAAAAATTCTGGTGCGTAACGCCACAAGATTATTCTCTCTGTTGAAAGATTGTTGAATGCGTTACACACCCTACAAGATTATTCGCTCCTTCAAAGATTTTTGGATGCTTTACATGTGTTTATACATAAATTACTGGCAAGCGGATTTCAAGGTTTGCAAGTTTGATCTCATTGCTTGGAAGTAACGCTGCGGGTCTTTTTCTCCTGTTTCTAATGAATCTATTTCACGCAATGTTAAATTTAAATCTTTAGATAAACTTGTGAGCAGTTTATTATCTGTTCCTGGTTCATTAAATAATGTTTTAACTTTATATTTTTTCACTGTATTAACTACTTTTTGTACATCAGACGGCGCCAGCTGGTCTTCTGGTATTTCCACTACTGCCACTTGTTTAAGATTATATCGTTGTGCTAAATACGGATAGGCATCATGGAAAGTTATAAAGGTACAGCTAGGAGTCTTTTGTAAACCTTGCTGAAACTCGTTATTCAAGCCATCGAGTTGTTTGATATAGTTTGCCGCGTTTGCTTCGTATGTCGCTTTATTTACAGGGTCAGCAGCAATTAACCCATCACGAATATTCGTTACTTGCTG
The DNA here is from genome assembly GCF_059640475.1 of Calothrix sp. CBUCES-K 9914. Classification (NCBI taxonomy): domain Bacteria; kingdom Bacillati; phylum Cyanobacteriota; class Cyanophyceae; order Nostocales; family Calotrichaceae; genus Calothrix; species Calothrix sp. CBUCES-K 9914. The sequence goes on along the minus strand of NZ_JBXXZH010000060.1, from coordinate 40,357 downwards.
TTTTGCTAACACTGGGTCTAACCAAACATGTGGGTTAAGTGCTGCATGGTCATGGTCGTGTTCTTTTCCTGGTACTGCTTTTACAACGGGGGATATTTCATTTAATGGCTTTATTCCCTTACTCGCGTCAACTGGGAGCAACTTGGCATTTTGAGCATTCTTCACCGTGTCATCAAGAAATTCTTCTAACCCCAACCCATTTTTTACCAAAACGTTTGCAGTGGCAATTGCCTTAACATTTTCTGGTGTTGCCTGGTATTCATGAACTTCTGTCCCAGGTGGTACTAATATTTCTACATCTGCTGCATTACCCGCTACTGCTGTTGTAAACCAGTACATCGGGAGAAATGTAGCCACTACCTTGATTTTAGGTTTTCCTGGTTGTGCTTCTTTTGTTGACTTTGCCTCAGTTGCTTGCGGTGACGCTTCTGTTGTAGTTTGGTTATTAGTTGATGTCGTGCAACCTGCTGTAATTAAGAGCAGCAATAGTGCTGACAGTGATAACTTGTTACCTAAATTGTTCAATTTTCTCGGCGCCTTGCTTTTCATAAACCATGAACTCCCTTGTCGCCAAGTCCTTGACAACATAGATAATTAAATTGATAATGATTATCGTTATGCCATTCTATTCTAACTAACGATGGGCGTTAAAGTCAATCATCATTAGTAACAAATGCATTGCATTGATGCGGTTTACAAATTGCTTAGTTAAGAAATATGGATTTTTGATTAAAAAAGTAGGTGATTATCGGTTAAGACTTGATAATGCATATGAGAATATTTTTTAATTGACTAGTAATACTTAAGTATAGTATTAAGATTAATTATCAGTTTGTGTGAGGAGTAGACGTGAGAAGAATGTGGTTTAGAGCAGCTAGCCCTGCTATCATCGGTGCAGTTCTAGCGATGAATTCAGCGGTGTTTGCTGAAGAAACAAAACAGCAACAAGAAACTTCACTCTTTAAGGCGCCAGTAGTGGTTACTGGAAGTGGTACTCAACAAATAATGTCGCAAGTGACATCAGTATCACAGTTATCGGACGTACAGCCGACAGACTGGGCGTTTCAAGCATTACAGTCGTTAGTAGAGCGTTATGGATGTATAGCGGGGTATCCAAACGGAACATATCGTGGGAATAGAGCGATGACACGGTATGAATTTGCAGCAGGTTTGAATGCTTGTTTGGATCGAGTTAACGAACTTATTGCGACTGCTACGGCAGATTTGGTAAAGAAAGAAGATTTAAATACATTACAGAGACTGCAAGAAGAGTTCAGAGCAGAACTGACAACGCTGCGAGGACGGGTTGATGCGGTAGAGGCAAAGACAGCAGAATTAGAGGCAAATCAATTTTCGACTACAACTAAACTACAAGGACAAGTAGTAGCTGTTCTTAGTGATGTTTTAAGTGGAGATAGAGTTAACGGTGTTCGTCCGACAGACAATAATACAACTCTTGCGACTCGGACTCGCCTGGAATTTGTCACGAGCTTTTCGGGTACAGATACATTATTTACTCGACTTCAGGCAAATAATATTAGGAATACGATTCTTAATTCAGATGAAGGTACTCCAGAAGGTAACTTTTTCTTTGCTGGTGGAGAAGATAATAGTGTTGTCATTGATGCGTTGTGGTATGGCTTTCAATTAGGAAAATCAACCCAAGTCAAGATTCTCGCAAACGCAGGAGCAGCAGATGACATCACCGACATGGTTAATATATTTGATGGTGATGGCGCCTTTGGTGCTTTATCTAGCTTTGGAACCCGCAACTCAATATACTTACAGGTGAACGGTGCGGGTGCAGCAATAAATCATGACTTTGGCGATAAGTTAACGCTTTCATTAGGGTATTTAGCTGGTTCAAGCAACGACCCAACACCCAAAAATGGTTTAGGAGATGGTTCTTATGCTGCGTTAGCACAATTAACAGTGAAGCCAACCGAGCGGATAAAATTTGGTTTGACTTACATCAATGCTTATAGACAACCGTTTGTTACAGGTAGCAATCGAGCAGTATTGAATGTACCCTCTCCTATCGATGCTACAGTTCTTTCAGATGTACCATTCCAAACGAATTCTTACGGTTTAGAAGCATCAATTGGTCTTAGTGATAAATTTGTATTAGGTGGTTGGGCTGGTTATAGTGATAGCCGTAACATGACTACTACAGATGGTTTTCCTGACCGTGGTCGAGCAGAAGTTTGGAACTGGGCAGTTACTTTAGGTTTCCCTGACCTTGGTAAAAAAGGAAACTTAGCTGGCATTATCTTCGGTATGGAACCAAAAGTAACAAGTTCAAGCATTGATGGATTATCCAAAGACCAAGACACCTCATACCACGTCGAAGCCTTCTATCAATATAAAGTCTCCGACAATATTACAATTACTCCTGGTGTTATTTGGTTAACGGCGCCCGACCATAATGAAAACAACGATGGTACTGTTATAGGTGCCCTGCGTACCACGTTCAGCTTTTAGTAGCATGGTCAGGCAGGGATGCCTGACCCACAATCTGACCCACAATCTTGATTTAATATTTTTTTACACGGCTTAACATTTTGCAATAAATCTCAATATTTCCACGTAAGCAATATTACTTTAATGTATTATAAGTTTATAAAAAGCTAATCAAAATTTCAGTAGTATTTGTGATAAGATGATGACTATATTCAATAAAAAAATGACCAGTCTACCACAACCGGTCATAAATTAGTTTAGTCATCTTCTCAAAAGAGTAAATCCGGTTGCAAGTTCCCAAAACACAACAGGATGTTTTTCAATTAAATATTGTAACAGCCAACACAGATTTTTAGTTGACTTTTAACAAAAAAGTCAGCAAAGCTTAAATTGTGCTGTTTTTATAGTCTAGTCTCGACTCGCATCTCTACTTTTTGCGGTTGTCCCCAAAGGATGCGCTCATTTTTATAAATCGCAATTCCAGGTTTGGCACCTTTCGGTTTGTAGACGTATCTGGGTTGGGTGTAGACAACAGGCACTTGTTCGCTTTGACGCGCGCGGCTATAGTAAGCTGCGAGGTTAGCGGTGTGCTGTAAATCAACTTCGTCAGGAACATTACCAGCTTGGAGACGTAAAAGCACGTGACTACCTGGAATTTCTTGAGTGTGGAACCATAAATCGTAATCACCAGCAACTCGGAAGGTTAACTGGTCATTTTGATTATTGTTACGACCGATAAATATTTCCAGTCCGTTGGGAGTGCGAAAACGTCTAAAATTAATATCTTGGACTTTATCATTACTGCTGCGATTACGGTAGCCTGTATCTTCGAGGTATTTTTGGGAAACAAGTTCATCGCGAATTTCTTCGAGAGTTTGTAAGTCTTCAGCAGTTTGGTAGGTTTCGACTTGGGAAATGGCAGCTTCGACTTGTTCTAAGTATTCAACTTCAGCGGATACATCTGCTAATAATGGTTCTACCGCACCACGCGCACGCTTGAGTTTCTGGTGCTGTTTGTAAAGTGCTTGAGCGTTGAGAACAGCATTTTTATCAGATTCGAGAGCAATAGTAACAGGTGTACCGCTTTCAAAATCAGCCAAAGTTATTTTATCCATACCAGGCGCCCACTCGTGTAGATAGGCCATAAGTAAATCAGCTTTTTGCCGATATTCGTCCGCGCGTTCGCTTTGTGCCAATCTTTGTTTAAACGTGTTTTCCTTTTGCCGTAACTTCTCTAATATATTATTGAGCTTTTGAGTTAACTGATGTCGCAACTGCGAAAACGCTAATTGGTTAAGCTGAGTTGTATAGTAATCGTTGATAAGTTCTTGAGTACTACTAGCTTGCTTAATACCACCCCAACCTAAGACAGTGTAACCAGACTCTGAAAAAAAAGGTTCAAACTGGTTTGTTTCGAGTTTGTGTAACCATTCTTGCCAGCGTTGAAATAATCTTTGCCACTCATCGTTATTTAACTTATCGGTAGTTGCTTCCAAATCTAGATTCGCAGCAAGTAACATCAACTGTATTAACATTGGTGAAAGACCGCGATAAGTTTTGAGCAACTGTTTTTTCAAAGCGCCCGGTACTAAACTTACTTGTTCATGCCAGCGTTCAAACGACTCGCTCAAACTTGGGGCAGTATTCGTCATACGAGGTGGTGCCTCATACATTTGCCCAGTCAGGACAGTACGAACACTTGACTGTTGTTGATTTACTTGATGTGCAGTAGTGATAATCTCATTTTTGGCAGTGGTAAGCACGACATTACTGTACTTACCCATGATTTCTATATATATATGATATACAGCATCTTCACCTGGGCGCCGAGCAAACTGTAAATCAACAACTCGTTCCCAAGCGGCAATAGTTTCAACTTTAACAAGCGCCAAACCATTTAGCTGACTAACTAACTGTTGACTAAAAGTAAAAGTATCAGGAACTCTTGGAGGCGCCGAACCGATATGCAAACGCGCGGCTTGAGGATGCCAAGAAACCTCCAGCCACCCACGTCCCTTTAAAGTACGTAAAGCAATAGAAATAGTATTGCGGTCACGCTGGTAAACTTGTTCAACGCGCGAGGGTATCCAAGTCGCGCGCAGTTCGTTACAAACCGCAGTGAGAGTAGTAAAGTCAAAAGATTGCACAGCGATTTGTCCGTTTACATTTAACCTACAAAGCTAAGTATAGCTGAATGCTTGTATGGCAGGAGTTTTAGTTTTTTATATTCTCGCGTGCGTACAAAAAATTTATGAATGGTAGAGTGTAACCCTAATAACTTACTCCACTTACAATCTACTTAAAAGCACGTTGACTCACTCTCCCAACGATTGTTGCTAAAGCTGCACGCGGTAAGAAGCGTGGCAAGATGTTTGACTCCAAGGAATTTTTGAATCCTGGAATCACAAAATGTAGATCGCGCTCCAACGCTGACAACCCAACGCGAACCACTTTTTGCGGTGAATGTTTTCCAGCAACGACATCACGTCCCATTGCATCAAAGAAACCCGTATCGGTCGCACCAGGACACAGAGCTAGCACTTTAATTCCTCGTTGGCGGTACTCAACCCATAACGCTTCACTGAAAGAAAGCACAAACGCTTTCGTGGCTGCGTAAACCGCTTGCCGAGGTAGCGGATAGAAGCTTGTGGTTGAACCAATATTAATAATGATGCCTTCGGATTTTGTCAACATTGCTGGAACAAAGGCATGAGTTAAATCAACCACAGCGCCAACGTTGAGCATGACTTGCTGATGGTCTCTGGCTGGTTCAATTGATTCAAACAGCCCATGAGTACTGAACCCAGCATTATTGATCAACATATCCACACTTAACTGCCGACTTTGCGTTTCCTCATAGACACGCCATCCCTCTCCTTCAAGGCTTAGATCGGCTGCAATGACCTCAACGTTAATGTTGTATTGCTGACGAAGCAGCGATGCCAATGCCTGTAATCTATCTTCAGAACGTGCAACGATTACAAGGCTCAAGCCTCGGTTTGCTAATTCGTGAGCAAATGCTTCTCCAATGCCGTTCGATGCCCCAGTAATCAAAGCTGTTTTTCCAGCATAGTTCATCGGTCTTCTTGTGTTAAACATATAAGATTCAGTAATTGAAAAATTCAGTTTTTGAACTTTACGGTCAAAAAAAGATTGCTTTACAAGTTCGTAAGTAGGTTTGCTCTCTGCTGATTGAGGGATGTTGCTGCTTTTTGCATCATCCGCAGCATCTCTTGCTGCTCTTTTTCGTTCAGGCTCCTTAGAATCGCACGACTTACCTTTCTATAATTCTCAATTTCCACCTCATAAATTTTCTCTCCTTCAGGAGTGAGACAAATTCTGACAATTCTGCGGTCTTCTTCAGAACGAACGCGCTCTATATAAGCTCGTTTGACTAAGGCATCGACAATTCCAGTAGTGTTAGTTATACTAAGTTTTGCCCGTTCAGCAATCTCTCGCATCATGAGGGGCTGGAATTGACCGACGACACTGATGACGCGGCATTCCGGTTTATTGAGATTGAGCGCTTCTCCAGAACTCTGCTGGGCGACCTCAAAAAGGTCAGCGAAAGTAGCAATATATCTCGTTAATTCGTCTGCCTTGTCCACAATGATGTTGCCTAGATGGTGTTCTTATTATAAACTTCAAAAATTGAACAATTCAAATATAGCTATATTATTCCCCCTTGTCAACCTTCAAAGATTTCGGGTGGTAGATTAATCGCTGACTGCAATATTTATGTACTAGCATTGCTCTAACTCTTATACGGCGCCAAAGCTAATAAAGATCACCATAGCAAAACATCATTTTTGTAATAGATTATACAAGCTCAATGCTTCGCTAGCGTCCTTTGTTCTTCCTTGCTGTCTATATAATTTTATTGCGGATTGCGAATCTTTAATTGCTCCTTGTTTATCGTTACACAGACCACGAGATAAAGCTCGTACTATACTTCGCACTTGTGGATATAGCACTGATTCTAAATATTTAAATTGTTAGTAAAGGCGCCTCTTTGAATAACTTATTATGACTATTGGTGCCTCAAACCCGAAGCGCAAACTACCAGTCAGTGGCACATATTAATAGTATTTTTAAGTTATTTGAATGCATAAACAGCATAATTCAGTGCCAAATAATCAAGACTTTTGATATATTAAAAACAGCGCGGTATTTTTAATTTCTTCAACCAAATTAAGATTTGGTAATCATCATTAAGATTTTTTTAAAATTAGATTTAAAAATAGAATCTAAGCTACTTTTAAATCTTTATAAGATAAAATCGAATAAACAAGTTATACCAATCATTGATTAACTTAGGCTGGCTTATGCCACCTTACCCTTGCTAAAAGCAAGGTCTCATGAGCTTCTGCCTAGGAGTTTGTCTGAAAACATTTAAGCGTAATTATACTTAAGTTTATTAGTCAGATCAAATAAAAGTGTTACATAATAATACCGTGAAAGCGGATGTGAGGATTCAACCTATGTATAAATTCCAGGTTAGTGCTTACACGCAAACTGGTGAATCTATTGCTATAGTCGGTTCTACTCCAGAATTGGGATTGTGGGACATTGCTAAATGTGTTCACCTGCGTACAAGTGGCGAACATTATCCAAAATGGTGGACAGACAGAAAAATCGACATTCAGCCATCAAAGGTTCTAGGCGCCTCTAAGAAAGTGGAATATAAGTATGTACGTCTCGATGCAAAAGGGCGTGGGCAATGGGAAGCTCTAGGTTCAAACCGTTGGTTGCCGCTCAAAGAGCAGGAGCAAAGTACTACTGTTGTGGATGATGGTGTGTTTGGTTATTTGCAGCCTTATCCATTCGGATATATTGAGGAACCTGTTACGAAGCCTTTGGAAGAAGGGTTTCTTGGGCTAAAAATTGTGGTTATTGGTAGTTCTGTTGCTGATGGTCATAAGGCATGGTTGTTGAAAGGTTGGGTCAAGTTATTAGAAGAGACTTTGCAGCAGAAATATGGGCATAGGGTGGTAAATGTATCAGAGGTGGGGGCAAATGTCACCCGAACTATCGACCGATTTGCAGAAGTTGTTACAAAAGAACAACCAGATATCGTCATTATTGCCTTGTCTCTGGGTAACGAAGGATTAGCTTACTGTCCCCCTCACGAACGACGGGCTATACAGCGGCGATTTGAAAGTGGCTTGCAAACTCTAGTAAAAATGACGCGCGCACTAGGAGCAAGACCGATTTTAGGCGGAGTCTATCCTAATGGCGCCTATTCCCCTGAGCATTACTTTCTGCTAAAGGACACACACAACCGGATGTTGACATGGGGTGTTCCAATACTCGATTGGTTAGCAGCAGTGGACGATGGGCAGGGACGTTGGCGTCTTGGGATATCCTTCGACCCATCTCACCCCAACACAATTGGTCATAATCTCATGTATCAGGCAATCGACCTGAACCTGTTCCAAATTGACAAAGACGAATTAGCAAGAGAATTGCAACGCTTCCGGGAACCGAATGAAATCCCGATTTATCGTGACAATGCAGGCTTTTATGTCGGCGCCTGTATCGAAGAGAAGCGTTTGCGGATCAGCAATCCATCAAAATATACATATACCATTGCTCCCTATTGGCAAGAACTGCAAACTGTACTGCGAAGAAAAGCAGGATTGATCCCAGGCATCTACATTGCAAAAAATCCTCAGAAAGGAACACTCCCCTTTTTTGCTGTACAGGAAAATGGCGCCATCTCCAAGGAGCTAGAAATTCCTCCTGGTGCTGACCTGGAATACAGTGCTGCCTTCAACCTCTTTGCGCCGAAAAACTCACAAGTTTTGTTCTATGATGGACATCTAGGGGTTCTGTATGACGACGCGCGTCATCTGTGGGTGATTAACGAATCAGACCACGAATACAACATTCATCCGATGTGGAAAGAGGTGCGTCTAGCACTAAAAGCCATGCCAGCAGGTGTATATGAAGACCCCCTGTATCCCGATATTCCTTTCCGCACCATGATGATTGGCAGCTATGGACTTGAAAGTCGGGTTAAACTCCCACCCCTGTCTGCCGTGTTATTCCAATACAAATGTAAATTATCAGACATTAGCCGTGTGGCAATTGTGCCGTTAGGGGATCGCTGTGCCGTCCGGATGATGCTTTATAAGATGGAGTATGATGGTCCTGCCTTTCCATTTGATTTGACGCGCACTACTAATATTGCAGATGTCGCGGATATCATCGAAAACCGTTTTTATGATATGTGGAATCCAAGCTTCCTGCATTACAACCCAGATGCAGGTAGAATCTACCACAGTAAATGGGGGGGTCTGTCCTTTGCCCATGAAGTTGAGGACACAGATGACCCAACAAGCGATATGTCCCCCGTCCATGAACGGATGCGCGTTAGGTATACCGCGCGGTCACAAAGATTTTGGTACACAATCCAGAATTGCGACAAAGCGCTTTTCGTCCGCACAGGTATTGCTTCTAGAGGTGGTGTGATTGATTTGGTCAACAAGCTAGAAAAACAATGTCAGGGCAAACCATTTCAACTTCTAATTCTTTCTCCCCAAGCTTCTGATGAGTTTTCAAACCTCCCTAATGTGCTGCACTATAATGTCGAGTTTAATCCTGACCTTATGTATGATGACTTAGGACACTGGATGTACTGCACAGAGGTGATGCGCGGAATTCTCGAATCTCTTGGCATATCCAGCAAAAACCTTTTTTGGTGTCCGCCAAATCCCCCAAAGGTTTAAAACTGTAGCACGGGCCAAAGCGCCTGTGCAGTGACATATATTTTTTACCACAGAGACACAGAGTACACGGAGAGAGCAATAAAATACATAATCCCTCACAATGGTTGGACATTTAACCTGACACCATAAATGTAAATATTGCTACTCTAATTATTATTAGTTCAGTATTATTCGCATTTATTAACGCTTTTTTACAAAACAAATATGTCTGGTTAGTCGCTTTTTGATACAGCTTAAAGCTTTCTTACTGATATCATAATTATAAATAGGCGCCAACTTATAGAAGCATTAAAAAAATTCTTCCTTTGTGTCCTTTGTGCCTTTGTGGTTCATACTCTTAAAACTTATGACTTAAAAAGCTCAACCACCGTTGGCTTAATCACTTTCCCCATAGCATTGCGCGGTAATTCTTCAACTATGAGAATTCGGCTTGGTATCTTATAAACAGCCAATTGCTCTTTTGCCCAACTTCTCAAAGATTCTAGTGTCAACTGGCGTTGCGGTTGCAATACGATAGCGGCACAAACTCGCTCGCCCCACTCTGGATCAGCAACTCCCACTACTGCACATTCCTGAATATCTGGATGAGAGCGCAGCGCTTCCTCAATTTCTAAAGCTGAAACTTTATAACCTCCAGTTTTGATGATATCTACGCTCATTCTTCCCAGAATACGATAGTTTCCATCAAGGACTACAGCAAGATCTCCAGTACAAAACCAGCCATCTTGAAACGCTTTAGAAGTTGCTTGGGGGTTTTGCCAATATTCCAGAAACACTCCAGGGCTTTTAACTTGGATTTCTCCCGGCGCCCCTAGTGGTGATAATCCAGTTTCATCCACTAATCTAACTTCCACTTGCGGCAAAGGCTGACCCACATATCCTGAGTAGCGCTGACCGTGTAAAGGGTTTGATAGCGCCATACCAATTTCTGTCATCCCATAGCGTTCAAGTAGAAAATGGCTGCTGATGGTTTGCCACTTTTCTAAAACTTGAACTGGTAAAGCTGCTGAACCAGAAACCATCAAGCGCATTTTGGCACAGCCTGCTGACATAATTTTTTGGCGTTCGTGCGATTCTTTTTCCCAAGCAGCAATTAACTTCACATAAATAGTTGGTACTGCCATAAATAGGGTTAAGTCACCGTCACAAATTCGGTTCCAAACGGTTTGGGCATCAAAGAAGCTCAACATATGGCACTCCGCCCCAGCCCATAAAGCACAAGTGAGTACGTTAACAATCCCGTGAATATGATGCAATGGCAGTACATGCAAAATGCGGTCGCTCTTATTCCATTCCCAAGCGGTGATTAAGCTAGTGACTTGAGCTTGGATATTTTGATGGGTAGTAACTACACCCTTCGGTTTACCTGTTGTACCGCTTGTGTAGAGAATTAGCGCGCGTCTATTAATATCTATATTTGGGAGGCGAACAATATGATCTGGAAGCGTTTCTGAGGTGAGGATAAATCGCAAATTTTGTTCAGTAGCGATTGGGCGTAGTATAGCTTCAAAATTTGGATGGGCAACAATAATCGATGCTCCTGAATTTTTAATCACATACTCTAACTCAGGTCGCGGGTGGGAAATACAAAGTGGTACAGCTATTCCACCAGCGCGCCAAATCCCCCACTGAGTAGCTACATACTCAAAACCAGGTGGGATTATATAAGCAACTCGTTGCTCTTGTAAATCTTCTGCATCCATTAGAAGACATGTTGCTATTGAGGTGGAGGTGTGCAGCAAATCTCCATAGGTAAATGCTCCAACTGTTGTAGCGTTGGCGCCGTTCTGAACAAGAATCGCTATTTTCTCGTTATATTCTTGAGCGCGGGTAATCAAAGGAAGATTCACTTTTATTTACCAATTTCTCGTTAATTTCACTCTCAAGGTAATTGTACCAACAACTTAGGTCGCCTATGTAACAACTTAGATTATTAAACAATCTGATGATATAGGAAATTCAATCATTTAAAGCCTATAATAACTGTTCAGAAGGCGCCTGCAAACAGAAGGCACCGATAATTAATTAAATAAATATCTTTATGAGCGGTTACTAGTGCAGCACGGCTAAAATAACTATCCAGTTAAAAAAGCCTGAAAAGTTTATGAAATCAAGTTTTCTTTCTTTTGCCTTTTAACTTTTAACTTTTGCCTTGTTGCACTAGCTAATTCAAACGCGAATTATATGAGTTATAAGCCTCTAACTATTGCTTCGCGTAGAATTACACCACCATTTCTCTTAACAGTCAAGTTCCTATTGGTTTTGGAGACACCATATGTGTATTCGCCATTAACAGCTTCAAAATATCTTCCTCTGTTTTTAGTACCATCTACCGAGAGAGGTAGGCGTATTGTTTTACCAGTCTTTTTATCTACACCGACATAACTAAGTGGTGAATCACTACCGCAGATACTAACCCAAAAATTCTTTGTCTCAGCAGCAACGAATACGCTGTCATACTTGCTACAATAGTTACGTACTTCTTTTGCTTGAGCAGTTTGTGCAAAAGGTAGTGAAAGCGAACAGACACCAGCTACAGATAGAACTAGACGGCGCAAAGATTTAGAATTAACTTGCATATTTATTACGAAGAGTGTGGTTGAATTTGATACTATTTTCTTCAGCGTGTGTCTTCGCAATTCCTGAAAAGCTAATATTTTTTTTCGCCATCAGCAAAACGAATAGGCCTTACAAAATAACAATCGGAATGCATCCGGCTTTATAATTACGTTCCAATTCCGTGTTTTAGTGCAAATCGAGGAGTTACATTTGTTTGTGCCCAAGCTCAGGTCGATGTCCGCTTCAAATTGAACGGCGCCGCTGCGGACAACTTCCAATATTAAGTTTTAAGCATTACAACCTCTTCCTACACTGCTTTTACCAAAATACCATCTCCCTCAATTTTAATCGCATAGGTTGTCAAGGGTTCTGTAGCAGGCCCAGTTAACGCCTTACCATCTGCCGCAAATGTCGATTTATGACAAGGACACAAAAATTTATTTTCTGTTGCCTTCCAATCGACTTTACAACCTTTATGAGTGCAGCTAGGATTGACGGCAACGAGATTTTTTGATTTTGATGTGCCTACAACCAAAACTGAACCTACAGGAGAGTTTTCATTCAGTAACTGACCAGTTTTATCCAGTTCCGCAACTTTACCAACATTTTGCCAGTCTTTTGATGTAGTCTTGGTCGATTTATCTGAATTGCAAGCTGCAAGCGCAAGCGGAAGAGAAGAGGCTATTCCACCAACACCAAATAAAGTTATAAAATCACGCCGATTCATAAAACGCTAAATTTTTATGATTTTCACTATTTTCTTTGACCTAACTAAATTAACACATTCGGGGTTGCGAATAATTACAGAACGGTAGGGAGCATTATATTGATATCACCCTTTAAGGAATATATTCATCTACAACTACAACATTTAGTTCTTCTCTCAATTGAGCTAAAGGTTTATCCCAGTTTTCTTCCCATTTTTGTGCTAAGAAGGGTTTAGCTTTAGCACCCATCCGATAGCCAATTGCAATTTGCTCTAAAAGAAGCCCCAACTCTTCTGGTTGAGTAAATAAGGTGCGTAGTAAACCCCCAGCAATCAGTAAGATAGGTAGCGGAATGCGAATCTGAGCAAGACAAAATGCTTGTAAGCCAAGTTCAGCATTAACGCTACTACCCAGTCCTGTAACTAAATGCCAAATATCGTGAGTTTGGCGTAAACGAGTCAGTATATAACTTGTATCATCAATTACTGGTAATGCACGATAGTAATTTGGATCAAAGCCAGTTTGCTCTATATATTCAGCAAAACATTTTCCCAAAGACCCTGAAGGAAGCTTTGCAAGGCTTACTAAATTTGGTGCAGGAGCAAGATATCGCTCTTGAACAATTTCCTTAACCCCAGGTATTGTTTTAACATAATCAATTGCCATCTGAGTTGCTTTTAGCTTAATCATGCCATCTTCAATATCTGGCGTAGCATCTGCTCTACCTGGATTAAGCGCTAAAGTAACGGTTCCTTTTAAAGTAGTCAAAAAGTCTAATCTTAGTTTGCTATTTTTTCCATGAAGCATAATATTTAGTGTCAAAATTACTTTTACTCATCAATACGAGTCTAACTATCTTTTCATACATATGTCGTCTGTTAAATTACGGAAAACAAAGGAGAATCTCGCAATATCCTGCAAATGTAGGGTCTAACCCAATACTACTCGGTTAAAACATTTTTCTAAAATAGATACCCCCTTGAAAGCGCGTGGAAGGGGGGATAAATTTATTATTTTAACGAACATATAGGAACTTTTTCCTATACCGTTAGCTCATCTTAATTACTGTATAAATAGCTTACTACGAAACGTTGATTTTATGCATAAATTACCTGTGGTATGCGCGTTTGCGTTACTGCTAGTTAACCCTTGCCTTTCTATTGCCGCGACAACTAAATCCTTTAATACATCTACTTTTTGTCGTAATGAGCTACAAAAAACTAGTTCCGATAGAATTTCTTTGCTGGACAATGAATTATCCTCAATCATATTAAAGGGTCAGGTTGAGCAAAGTATCACTCAAATTAATCGAAAGAAGTTTGGAAACCTTATCGACAAAAATTAACGCTTTGGAGTCATGAAACACTGACTTACGATGAAGATTTATCAGGTGTTCCAGATTATATAGTGACGAACAGAAATTCATTGAGTACTATTGTATTTGATAAACCTTATTTTTTAACTGCTGAAGCCAAACAAGACAAATTTGAAGAAGGTTGGAGTCAGTGTTTAGCTGAAATGATAGCAGTGCAGCGAATTAAGAGTAATTATAATTCAGATGTTTTTGGGATTGTTTTCAATGGTAAAATATGGCAGTTCGGGAAGTTAAACTCTGATTTATTTACTAGAAACAAATATTTGTATGCAATTCAGGATTTAAATAAGTTATTTGCAGCTGTGAACTATATTTTTCAACAGTGCTGTTCACAAATATTGTAGTTCGCATCTCATTTTATTATATATCCACAAATCCGCGCGTAATAGCGTTTTCATCATCGACTGTTAGATACTCACCTTCGTCCATAACCCTAATTTCTGGTTGTTTGCTCAAATTAGACAGTGCTTCGTAAATTTTATAATCTTGACCTTTTGGTATATCCCAAACAAACAAGATTATATTCGACCAATAATTTAAAGGTTTTGAACTAGTCAAATCACCAATTACCGCGATTCGTTCTATATTAAAGTCACTACGTAATAACTTTGCAGCTTGATGTGCTAGTTCCCACCACTGCGCTTTACGCTCTGAGTCCTGTTGCTCAAGCAAATAACGCTGTTTAATTGCACTTATCCAAGCTTTTGGCGATAATACTCTTATACTGCTAGTTAAACCAAACGTCATTAACAGCATTCCAATTATATTGCGAATACCAATTTCCCCACCAATTTGAGGTCTACCATCCCAAAATTCAAACTTTGCTGGTGGCGCCCAACAAATATACTCCTCAAAACTAATTAGTGTTGGTGTAAGCTGTAAATCTGGGGCAAACGCCAAACGACCCCAACCTAAAACATCTTTGATACCTGGAATTCTTTGATAAGGTTGTTCGGGAACTTCCAAAGTAAATAACTTTTGGTCTAAACTACTACCATACCAATTATCTTCGCACCAAAGTTGTTCGGGATGGAAAACCAAACCGCGAATACAGCTTGGATGATAGCAATTATCGGCATCAACTCCGCGCGCTTGGTAAACACCGTCATTCAAATTGAAAAATTCTGTTTGTTGTGTTTTTGCATCAAGTATCCAATATTCCAACACACCCGCAGCAGCATAAAAATCACGCTTGATAACACGGTCAGCATATTCGTGACCAGGACGCACAATTTCTATAACCAGTTCTGCTGCCCCTGATAAATACCACGAGTATAGTTGATTACGATTACTCTTATTAGTAAAAAACATCACATCTGGCGTAAATCCATTATTACCCAAACGCATTACAAAATCTCTACTAAAGCTATTACCATCAACAAGTTCAGCTACTCGCCACAACGCAGTTGAAAGTTCAGTACGGACACCATTATGCCTGTTTTCGTCGTCACCTCTATACCCTGCAATTAAATTTTCAGGTTCGTATGATTCACGTTGCATTACCGATTCTAAATAATCTACACTTTCAATAATATTGCTTGTCGGTTGATAATTTCCTAAACCATAAGCAGCAGCAAGCGCTTCAACCCACTTTTCTAACGGTGCCAACGCAACAGCAGCACCTGCACCCCAACCTTGAAGAATCTGCCGTAATAACAACCGACTTCCAACTATACTATTACCAACTATTAACTTATTGTCAATTAATTCCAACTTACCTTCGGCGCCAAAGTCACAGAAATCATCGAATAATTCTCTGCTTATTGGGTATCCATCTTCTGGGTTAATATCAGGGTTGTCATGTTCAGAAAAATCATCTGACATAATTTTCAACTTTGGGCAGTAGTTTGATTGTTAACAGGAGAAGCACTATACGTTTGCTACATTATAAGGCTAAATTAAAACCTCAGCATGAATACCCAATTGATTATGTAAACCTCGAATCATCTCTAATGTCAAAGCCTGCTTACGGCAGAGTTAACCAAGCAGCTATCCATAATATTACTTGCTTACGCTTGTACACAAAGTATTGCTGTCTGTTGTCGAAGACAAAATATAGAGATTCACAGTCTGTCGTCTTTGGATAAAAGGTGGTTGGCATCCACCCTTAGAAGACCGACGACAAGAAAGTTAAAAGCGCTCAATTTTAATCCCCCCCTTGATAAGGGGGAAAATATTTGAATTGATTTTGATAATAGAATGACTTTATTTTAATCATTAAATGATTCAACCCCCCTTATTAAGAGAGGCAGGGGGGATCAAAATTTATGCTACTAAGGTGCCCAATTTCTCTAGTACAGGTTTTGTTGATACGATGTGTCGTTCTAGACCTAGTTCTTTTGGACTAATATCTAGTGCTAAAGCTATTAATTGGGGTAAGTGTAATATTGGTAAACCTAGTTTTTGACCGATAACTTTTTCGACTTCAGGTTGACGTGAGTCTAGGTTGAGGTGACACAAAGGGCAGGGTGTGACTATACAGTCGGCGCCTGATTCTATGGCATCTTGAATATGAGTACCTGCCATTTTAAATGATTCAGTGGTGGCGTAACTAGAAAGCGGCCAACCACAACATTGTGTACGACCTCGATAATATATTGGTGTTGCCCCAACTGCTCGAAACACATTTTCCATCGCTTCGGGTCGGAAGGGGTTATCGTAACTGTTTTTTTGAGCGCGCAGCAAGTAACAACCGTAAAATGCAGCGCACTTTAACCCGCTTAATTTACGAGTCACACGGTTTTGAATTTCTTCCAAACCGTAGTCAGCAACCAAAGCATATAGAAGATGTTTGACTTCGGTGCTACCGCGATATGGCAAACAGCCTTCTTTTTGCAATAAGCCATTAACTTTATCAATATAGTTTGGATTGCTTTGCTGACATTCTTTTAAACGTTGATCAACATGCCCTATCACACCTTGGCATGTACTGCAATGGGTTAGTAAGGGCAAATTTAATTCTTCGGCGAGAGTTATATTGCGCGCGTTCACAGTATCTTCGAGTAATTGCGAGTCTTCTTTGAAAGTGCCAGAACCACAACATGAAGCTTTTTTAAGTTCCACTAGCTCGATGTCAAGCGCGCGCGCAAGAGCAGTAGTAGATAGATGGAGTTCACCACAAGCACCCTGAGCGACACAACCCGGATAATAAGCGTACTTTAATCTTTGAGATACCATAGTAGTTAACTCGCGTAAATTCCAAAGCCTTGATTAATACTGTTTTATCACTCCCACGAGTATATCGATTTGGGCACCGTATTGTAACATTACTGTTGAGCCTAAAACTCCGGTAGTCATCACAAACGGCACATCGGATGTTATATGCTGGGATTTGTGTATCTAATCTTTTATTCCGTGAGTGAAAAGATAGAGATATAAAATAAACAACGGAACGCCGAGGAAACGCATGTGCGCGCGCTCGCGCTTTCCGATAAGATGTAATATGCTTTCAAAGCAATTGTTTACGACTAGCGGATTATAGCAACTGGTTGAGGAATTTAACGATGAGCCAAACGGAAACTTTTGAAAAGGTCAAGAAAATTGTAGCTGACCAACTGAGTGTAGAAGCCAACACAATTAACCCCCAATCCAATTTTGCCAACGACCTAGGTGCAGATTCCCTCGATACTGTTGAACTAGTAATGGCTTTGGAAGAAGAGTTTGATATTGAAATTCCCGACGAAGCCGCCGAAAAGATTACCACCGTTCAAGAAGCAGTGGACTACATCAATAACAAAGTTGCCGCATCTGCGTAAATACAGTGAAAAGTGCTGAGTGCTGAGTGGAAAGTTAGGAGTTGGGAGTTAGGAGTTAGGAGTTAGGAGTTATTAGATTTAATATCCCACTCAGCACGACTCACTTAGCACGACTCACTTAACACTCAGCACGACTCACTTAGCACTCAGCACTTAATTAGAGCTACCTGAACTATTGTCATGACAGAAGATTTTAAACGTAAACGTGTTGTTGTAACTGGTGTTGGCGCAATTACACCAATTGGTAATAATCCATCCGAATACTGGTCTGGACTGATAAGTGGACGTAATGGTATTGGTAATATTACCCTATTTGACGCCACTCGCCATGATTGCCGTATAGCTGGCGAAGTCAAAGACTTTGATCCACAAAACTTCATGGATCGCAAAGAAGCCAAGCGGATGGATAGATTTTCCCAATTCGGAGTTTCGGCAGCAAAACAAGCACTTCTAGACGCGCAATTAGTTATCAATGACCTGAACGCTGAACAAATCGGTGTCATGATTGGTTCGGGTATTGGTGGCTTGAAAGTCATGGAAGAACAGCAAACTATTTACCTCAACCGAGGTCCAGACCGCTGTAGTCCTTTCATGGTGCCAATGATGATTGCCAATATGGCATCGGGTTTAACCGCGATTCAAATAGGCGCCAAAGGTCCGAATTCCTGTCCGGTAACAGCTTGTGCAGCAGGCTCAAACGCCATTGGTGATGCGTTTAGGTTGGTGCAAAATGGATATGCCCAAGCGATGATTTGCGGTGGTGCGGAAGCTGCGATTACCCCTTTATCGATAGCGGGTTTTGCTGCTTGCAAGGCGCTTTCGCTTCGTAATGATGACCCCCAAACAGCTTCACGTCCTTTTGATTTGGGTCGTGATGGATTTGTAATGGGCGAAGGTTCGGGCATTTTAGTATTGGAAGAATTGCAACACGCTTTAAGCCGAGGTGCCCGTATTTATGCGGAAATTGTGGGTTATGGCATGACTTGCGATGCATTCCACTATACATCCCCACCACCCGGTCATGAAGGCGCCGCTCGAGCAATGCGACTGGCTCTTAAGGACGCAGGAACAGACCAGAGCTTAGTTAGTTACATCAACGCTCACGGTACAAGTACCCCAGCAAATGATTCAGCAGAAAGCACTGCCATTAAAACTGTATTTGGAGAACATACTTCAAAAATCGCAGTTAGTTCCACAAAATCGATGACCGGACACCTTTTAGGCGCCTCCGGTGGTATCGAAGCAGTAGCAACTGTACTCTCTATAGCCAACGACCAGGTTCCACCCACAATAAACCATAAAACCCCAGACCCCGCATGTGACTTAGATTACGTACCAAACGTAAGCCGAAAACTCAAAGTTGACGTAGCATTATCCAACTCATTCGGCTTCGGTGGTCACAATGTCGCGCTAGTCTTTAAGAAGTACATCCCCTAATAATTCGCTTCCGGGATGATGAAATAAATTGCTTAAAAAAATTTAAAATTTCTTTAGGCAATGTGAACTCAGAGAGTGCTAACCCGTCGTTAAGAACAATCGTATTATGGCTGTTGCAACCCAAACCCCCACCAAGACCCTCGAAGAAATTTGTATTAACTCGATTCGCTTTTTGGCAGTAGATGCCGTAGAAAAAGCAAAGTCTGGACACCCAGGACTGCCAATGGGCGCCGCTCCAATGGCATTTGTACTCTGGGATAAATTCTTGCGGGTTAATCCCAAAAATCCTAAGTGGTTTAACCGCGACCGTTTCGTATTGTCAGCAGGTCACGGGTGTATGTTGCAGTACGCACTGCTATACCTAAGTGGTTTTGATAGCGTGACGATAGAAGATATCAAGCAGTTTCGTCAATGGGGGTCACGCACCCCTGGACACCCAGAAAACTTTGAAACAGCCGGTGTAGAAGTTACTACCGGGCCATTAGGACAAGGTATTGCTAACGCGGTTGGTTTAGCAATAGCAGAAGCTCACCTAGCAGCGAAGTTCAACAAACCTGATGCCAAAATTGTTGACCACTATACCTACGTAATACTAGGTGATGGTTGCAACATGGAAGGGGTTTCTGGTGAAGCGTGTTCTTTTGCAGGACACTTGGGATTAGGCAAACTGATAGCTCTGTACGACGACAACCACATCTCTATTGATGGTTCTACAGATGTAGCATTCACTGAAGACGTTTCTAAGCGTTTTGAAGCATACGGTTGGCATGTACTACATGTCGAAAATGGTAATACAGATTTAGAAGCAATTGCTCGCGCAATTGAAGAAGCAAAATCTGTCACCGATAAGCCTTCGATGATTAAGGTGACAACCACCATTGGTTATGGTTCACCCAACAAGCAAAACACTGCTGGTGTTCACGGCGCCGCATTAGGTGGTGATGAAGTAGCACTTACCCGTCAAAACTTGGGATGGGAACACGAGCCTTTTGTGATCCCTCAAGATGCTCTCGACCATATGCAAAAAGCTATTGAGCGTGGCGCCAAAGCCGAAAGCGAATGGAACAAAGCTTTAAGTGACTATAAAGCTAAGTACGCTTCTGAAGCTACTGAATTTGAACGTTATATTAGCGGCAAACTTCCTGATGGTTGGGAAAAAGTATTACCTACTTACACTCCCGAAGATAAAGGTGTTGCAACTCGTAAACATTCCGAAACTTGTCTTAACAAACTAGCAACAGTACTACCTGAGTTAATTGGTGGTTCGGCTGACTTAACCCACTCCAACTTAACGGAAATTAAGGGTAAAGGCGACTTCCAGAAGGGACATTACGAAAACCCAAACATTCACTATGGTGTACGTGAACATGGTATGGGCGCCATTGTAAATGGTATAGCACTACATGGTTCAGGCTTAATACCTTACGGTGCGACCTTCTTAATTTTCACCGACTACATGCGCGCGGCTATCCGTTTATCTGCTTTATCCGAAGCTGGGTCTTTATGGGTAATGACACACGACTCAATAGGACAAGGTGAAGACGGACCAACACACCAACCAGTTGAAACAATTGCTTCATTACGCGCAATTCCTAAACTCACAGTAATTCGTCCTGCTGACGGTAACGAAACCTCTGGCGCCTATAAAGTAGCAATTGAAAAATCAAAAGCTAACGAACCTACATTATTAGCTTTCACTCGTCAAAACGTACCCAACTTAGCTGGTACATCGATTGAAGGAGTAACAAAAGGCGCCTACACGATTGTAGACAGCGAAGGAACACCCGATATTATTTTAATTGGTACAGGTTCCGAAGTAAGCCTTTGTGTTAGTGCAGCAGAAAAACTTACTGCTGAAGACAAGAAAGTTCGTGTAGTTTCCTTCCCTTCTTGGGAATTATTTGAAACTCAAGACGAAGCTTATAAAGAATCCGTTTTTCCCAAAGCTGTTACAAAGCGTGTATCCGTAGAAGCTGGTGTTAGCTTCGGTTGGCACAAATACATCGGTACAGAAGGCGCCACCGTTAGCATCGACACATTCGGTGCATCGGCGCCTGGTCCTGTTTGTATGGAAAAATTCGGTTTCACCGTTGACAACGTACTCGCAACAGCTAAAAAAGTACTAGGCTAATTTTCCAACATTCGTATTCCGTAGGGTAGGCATCTTGCCTGCCCTTTTTTTCAAGCCAAATAAAATTACGCATTTATAACTCAGAATGGTACCGTTTATAAAACTTAACCCATCTTTTTTGCAGTGCTAACTTACTTGGCTTTAAGCTGGTAGAACATAGAAGTTTTTTACAATGCCATTCTTTATAACCAGCAATCTTAACTTTAGGATGGAAGAACAACTTTAAGTCTTTTGGACAAATACCCAGAAGATCAAGATCAAACAAAGTATGTAAATCAGCACGCAGAAGCAAACCGTTTTCTGGATGATTATCTTCCTCTCCGCGATATGGTGAAATGTGAGCGGCTTCCAAAATGTCAATTATTTCACAACCAGTAATCATACATCTGTCGCCATAGCGTGAACGTAATGCTTGCCTAAATTCAGATTGTCCACGACGTTCTCTAATTTGCTGCATTATCAGTTGGCGACGATCACTTTCTGTTGGGCAATAAACAATAGTATTTGAATTATCATCATTTTTATTTTTATCAGCATCATCTCTTTGAAGATATTCAAGGTGACTATTTTGATTAAGAAGCTTTAAGACGGCAGGTGCATTTTTGAGTAAAGTTGTTTCAATTTGTTCCAAGTCAATTAATTGGATTGATAGCTGCTTGGTAAAATTTAAGCAAGCTTTTTGTAGTGCCTTAACACCAACTGCTCCTTCTGCTGGCACAAAGCTATTACCAAAATTTGCTGTAAATATTTTACACGGTACAGTTTTTTTCAGAGGTGTGTTAAACTCATGCTTACAACTATAGCAACGAAACTTAAACTTTTTTGTTTTTCTTATATAAAGCTTTGTTTTACGACATTTCGGACAATACAATAGTTCTTTTTTCCCTTCACTATCTTGAATTATCTCAATTCTTGCAATACCTAAAAGTTGGGTTTTGTTGCGTAGTAAAACCAGGTCGCCTTTAGCGATTTGACAAGAATTTGGTACATCGTTATTGTACTGATATAGTTTTGAAGTTTCGTCATTGTAGCCTGTGTTACCTGCATAATTCCGCTGTTCTCCAAAGTCACAAAGTAACCATGCTTGTGGTTTGTTGCCCTCTAAGTTGAATTGAGACATTTAATATATTTTTATAAAGGATATTATTAACGTACCCAATGGCAACATAGTCTTTATCACTTACTAGATACTGTTTTTTATAAGAAAGCTCTGCTCGCTCACATTCTGTAAAACTTGGCAGCCTATGTAAATCCTACACTTGCGTACAGGGTAAACTTATTAAGTTGTTATTTAACGTTCCGCACTCCAAAGTGGCTTACCGCATAGAGTATTCACCTGAATCAGAAACCCACTTGCTGTATTTAACTGCTCGACAACAAGCAATTGTATTGGATACTGTTGAGCAGCAACTTGCGTATCAGCCTACAGTTGAAACGAAGAATCGAAAGCCGATGCGTCCTAACTCTCTTGCTCCTTGCTCACTCCCGTATTGATAACTTGCGTGTCTATTATGATGTAGAAGAGGAGCCTCAACTAGTTGTATATATCAACGCGGTTGGGGTCAAGGAACGTAATCAAGTTCGCATTGCAGGAGAGATTTACGATTTATGAAGATTGTTGACATTACAGAGGCAAACGCTTCTTTGGCTGACTACACTGAGGGTCTTTCAGGGGAGCCTCTCATTATTACCAACAATGGCGAACCAATTGCGGCATTAGTTAACTTAGAGAATGTTGATTTGGAAACTATTTCACTTAGCACCAACCCAAAGTTTATTGAGATGATTGAGCGTTCAAGAGCGCGTCGTACAGAGGGTACTATTTCTAGTACAGAGATGCGCCGTAGATTAGGGTTAAGCGAAAGCTAATTAGAAAAATTATTTATGGATTTTTTACCTAGAGGCGCCTATAACTAATCTAAATATCCTCTAGGAAAATTCGACCTTCTTACTTTTGATTTTTTTGAGGTTTATTAATAATATTTTTAAACATTGGATTTGTGGTTAAGTTAAAGCTTTCAATATCAACATCTTCAACTGTAAACAAAGCTGCTACAGGCTGACCGTTACGAATTATAATTACTGGTTGCTCTGTTTTATCGTAGTTTACCAGTAATCTTTCAATTTCGCTGATATCAATTTCTTTCATAATTTAATAAAGTATATTCTTAAAATAACTGTCAGAAGCAATTTATTACTTTAATTATATGGTATTATCATCTAAAATTTTTAGTGACACCCCCATCAACACACAAGAAATTCCTCAGAAGCTTCTTGACATTCAAGACAAACAGCGTAGCAATCCTCTACCCTGGAAAGGGCAATTTTCCCCACAATTCATTGAGACGCTTATCAAGAAATATGCTGACAATAACAGTATTATTTTTGACCCATTTCTCGGTAGTGGAACTGTTTTGTATGAAGCGGCAAGATTTGGTATAGAAGCTCATGGAACAGAAATTAATCCAGCAGCTTTAAGGCTTGCTAGTATTTACACATTTACCAACATGTCTCAAAGAGAGCGTGATATTTATACTAATAATTTTCTTGAACAACTAAGAAGTAAAATTCCTGACGACACAATGCCGTTGTTTTATAATATAAATGTACAGAAGGATTTGGCGCCGAACGATATTAAAGAAAAACTAGTGAAACTCGCAGTCAATAGCAAGGAAGATTTGACTAAGCTTTTACATGAAATTTTGATTATATTATTAGACTTTAGTAACACAGAATTAACAAGCTTTAAAGTTTTTACCGTTGCTAATACAATCAACGCTTTTGTTAACAATTTACCTTATACAGAGAAAAGAATAAGTGTTTATAATGCTGATTCCAGAAGCGCTCCGTTAACAAAAGCTAAAGTAAATCTTGTTATTACATCCCCTCCTTACATTAATGTATTTAACTATCATCAACAATATCGAGCATCTATGGAAGCACTAGGTTGGAACCTTTTGGAGATTGCTAAATCGGAGTTTGGCGCCAACCGTAAGCATAGAAACAATAGATTTTTAACAGTTATTCAATACTGCTTAGATATGGCTGCTAATTTACAAGAAATTTTGCGTATATGTAGTGATGATAGCAGGATAATATATATTGTTGGTAGAGAATCTAATGTTAGAGGAACATCTTTTTACAATGGTGAAATACTTACAGAAATAGCTCATCATGCATTTGGGCTTGATTTATATATACGTCAAGAAAGAAAATTTTTAAATCGTTATAGGCAAATAATAAAAGAAGATATTTTACATTTTAAAAAGCATCAAGAAAAATATTGTAATCAAAATTTAGAAATAGCAAGAATAGTTGCGCTTAAATCATTAGAAGCTGCCTATACACTAGCGGATGATGATGTAAAAACTGATATTCGAGATGCTATTGTAAAAGCCGAAAAAGTAGAGCCATCACCTTACTATAATGCTGAAAAATCACGTAGCTGTTAGATAATTTGTATGAGCAAAAAAAAATATCTTTGATTTGCCTACACCACATGGGGATAAACTAGTTGCACTGCTCGATAATCAGAAACTACCTGATACAGATAAGCGATGCGTGTTAGAAGCTATTGAACGTTATAAAAACTGGATAGGAACGCTTACAAATATTAACGGAGGTCTGGAAGTTGTACCAGACATGACATATTGTTTAACATCTTATAAACGGTATATTGATGTTGAGCTAATTTTTGATAGTAAAGACGATTTTCTATATCGTCAGAAAGGCCAGTTAAAGCTAGATAACTCAATTATTGAAGAATTTCTTCCTATTTTAGTTGCAACAGTCTTTGCAGATTCATTAAAAGACAAACAACTTTATTTTGGACCAACACAATGTTTTTTATCGTTACGATTTGAATCAAAGCAGTTGACACTTCACTCCATCAAGCTGTATGAGGACGGTGTTGGGCGCCTGAGCGGGAGTACACTAACGCGAACAGCAGTTCTTTGGCAAAAAGTATTGACTAATCAATAACGAAACTCAAAATTACATTGATTACTGATGTGAGGAAAGTTTAATTGTGGTTATAATACTATCTCTAAAAATGAACTAAGCTCATGGAAAGTAAAAATTTGTGTTACGATATAAGAGCTACGTTAAGGGCTAAATAAATTTAAATGGCTCAGTACAAACACGACCGCTTCTTCAAGTTTTATATCCAATCATTATATAAAACCAAAGGGGATACTCTGCAAAATATCCAAGTCCGCAATGATGAAGACCTCGAAATAGATTTGATGTTTATAGGAGAGCTACAAAACGCGGAGTGGCTTTCTGAGAATTTAGGTTTATTTGACCAGTTAATGCAAGAACATCCAACTGTGATTGTCGAACACTACAGTTCGTATTTGGAAGAGACGGACATTAATAAATCGATTACTCGCAAAAATCTGTATTGGGATAGCAAGCAGAAAGAACTGCTAGAGAACGCCAAAACCAAACCGGAAGTAACAAGTTCTCAACAAAGTAAGAAAGAAGTAAAACAACAAATTAACAATCAAAATCCATTTACGTGGATTCTCACGGTTAATTGTAGTGAAAAACTATTGAATTTATGTGGCGCCCAACCTGCGACTGAATTCGGTGTAGGTGTATATCGAATCGCTCCAATTTTTCGGATGGGAATTGTGGTTATCAAGCAATTGGGTGATAGCTCAGAAACGATGTGGTTGAAAATGTTGGGAGACAAAGATTCTGCTACTAGTGCTTTTGAATCAATCAAGCAGCTATCGCCGACTCGCAGAGAGAAAAATGATATAATAAGTGCATGTATAAAATATTGTATTTACTTACGAGACATACCTACTGATAGCTTAACTCCAGAGGATCAAGATTTTATGAAAACAATGGAACAAATTGATGTTTGGTATGAAGAGCAAATGAACAAGGCTAGGTTAGAAGGCAAGCTAGAAGGCAAGCTAGAAGGCAAGCTAGAAGGCAAGCTAGAAGGCAATGTTGAATCAGCAATTACTATGATTAGAGTTAAGTTTGGAGCATCTGTTCTGATGCCACAGATAGCTAGTCAATTGTCCAAGCTAAACAAGCAGCAACTGGATGATTTTATAGCAGGAATGTTTAATTGGCAACAACCTCGTGAGATGCAGGAATGGCTTTCACAGTTTGTTTAATTTATAAAAACATAGGATAGGCAATTTAAGCAAATGGCAATAATAGTAAGATTAATAGTTAAAAGTTTGTAATAAAGTAGTATGCCTGAATACTTAGCTGGCAAAGAACCAACCACAGAACAATTAAATCAATGGATAGAGTCTTTTCACGCGAATGGATTTTTAGTTATTCATAATGTGTTGGCGCCTGAACTATGT
Organism: Calothrix sp. CBUCES-K 9914; assembly: GCF_059640475.1. NCBI lineage: Bacteria > Bacillati > Cyanobacteriota > Cyanophyceae > Nostocales > Calotrichaceae > Calothrix > Calothrix sp. CBUCES-K 9914. The sequence goes on along the minus strand of NZ_JBXXZH010000060.1, from coordinate 13,869 downwards.
CAACATCTAAAAAACGACTTAGATGAAATTATTAAAATTACTGAAGGAGAAAAGTATAACCCATCAAGAGGAATCATGAAAAAGCGGATGTTTGAGCATTCGCAACACAATTTAAATCTGTTTGCACTCGAACCAATTGTTACCTTTGCAGAGCATTTAATAGGTGGCGCCAATGGAGCAGGTTACTCTATACATGATGGACTTCCGAACGCCAATGCTGTTCACGTTATCCATAATAACTCATTTATAGTCCCAAAAAACACAGACGGGTTAAGTAAAAATACATGGCACCAAGACGATACACCCCACGTCTTATCCCTTGACGGCAAACCTTTAACAAATATTCGCCTCAATGTTCTCGCATTTACAGTCAATTATTACTTAACTGACGTACTCTCAGTAGAAAATGGACCAACACAAGTAATTCCAGGTTCACATTTATTTGGTAAATTCTGTGATGGTGATATTTCACAGTACGAAGATAAAATTCATAGCTGTTTAGGAGCAATGGGTACAGCAGTTTGTTTTAATAATCAGTTATGGCATCGCGGTTCTAGAAATTCCTCCAACATTTCCCGCTACATCACACAGGTTACATATGCAAAACGATTAGTCGGACACAAATATGAATCATGCATGAATTATCAAATGCCTAGTCATTGCTATGAACAAGCTTCGGACAGATTAAAACGACTCCTAGGATTTTTGCCAAAAGGCGCCTACAGTTGATAAAAAAGGCGTTTTGTTAAAACCCAAACAGCTTTCTTAGCTCTGTTATTGAACGCTCAATAATTTGAGGTAAGTTCTTAACCTCTTGCATTAAGTCTTGGGGAGTAAAACCAAAAACTGATAATATGACTATAAGGACAAAAACAGTTATAGCTGTACTGATGAATGTTTTTGTAACATTAAGTAAAGCTCTAAAGACAATAAGTGCAACAATTAAGGCAGCGATTAAAAGAATTATATTAGTTGGCATAACTTTACTGGTAATGTGTTTATTTACAAAATATAACGACTTACGTAAATGGCACAAACAAAACGTAGGGTGCGTGACGCTACCAAAAATTGAGAGCGTAATAATAACAATTGTAGCGTCACGCACCGGCTCCAATCGTGATAATATCTCAATATATCAATACGCCCTTAGTGATAAAAGTTAATTTAATACATAATATATTCTAAGATTTTTTACTAAGCGGCACCTACTTTTACGCGAAACCTACGTACACTTGTCTTATGACTGATCTTTGTGACGAAGCATATGTACTTTTAGACCGTATATTGGATATAATAGAGCATCTGATTCAAAAAGATATTAGATATAATTGCATAAATAAAAATAAAGCAATTCAAACTATATTTAAATACTATTATGAAAAAGTGTCTATTGAAAAAATTAAAACTATGTCTGACTTTGAATTAACAGGTCTTGTTGAAGCCGATTTAATGACGCTACTCTTGATTGATGAAGATGATATATAACATTCCGCGCATCATTGATAAAATTACTATGCATCTTTATGCATCTCTGTGTACTCTGTGTCTCTGTGGTAAATAAGACTACATCATTACTGCACAGACGAGGACGCCTATGCTACAAGTAATCGTAATGATGTATAAAATTTATTGATGTTGGGTTCGCGGAGCGTACACCAACCTACGTTAAATTGTCTAATACTTCGGATGCAGTTTGGTATCGTTCATTGAAGTGATAGCAAACCATTTTATCTAATATATCCCCTAACTTATCGCTGACTGTGACTAAATGGCGCCACTCAACATTTCCGGTATCGGGGTTAATATCCAAAGCTTGCGGTGGTATACCAGTTAAAGCTTGAATACCAATCATTCCCAAAGCGTAAATATCACTGCCCAAGCGGGGGTGTCCTGCTAACTGTTCCGGCGCCGCATATCCACGTGTGCCAATTGCTACAGTAGCTAGTTCCGTTTCATTACTAGGTGGCTGCATTTTCTTGACGGCGCCAAAGTCTATTAATACTAAATTACCATCTTGAGAGTTACGAATAATGTTGTCGGGTTTAATATCACGGTGAATAACGCGGTGTTCGTGAACAAATTTGAGAACTTGTAAGACGCTTTTGAGCATAGAAATTACATATTCTTCATCAGGAATAGCGCGCGTTGATAATTCTTTACCAAGCGTTTGCCCTTTAACATACTCCTCAACCAAGTAAAATTCGTTATTCTCTTCAAAATATGCGAGTAAATCAGGAATTTGTATATGTTTGCCTAATATTTGTAAAATCTCAGCTTCTGCATCAAATAACCTACGCGCGACTTCCATAAAACGAGTATCCCGACGCGCGGGCATTAATTGTTTGACTACACAACTTGGATTCCCTGGACGCTGAGTATCTTTGGCGACATATGTAGACCCAAAACCACCAGACCCTAGGACGCGCGTAATTTGATATCGTCCACTCAAAAGAAAATCACCGGCATTACGTTGAGGTGGAACATCAGCTACAACATCAGCATTTAACTGGGTGTTTGAAATACGAGTTGGTTCTTTGAGCAGCGCACTTAGTTGAGCTATTGCTTCCTGTTGTTTTTCGACTTGAACAATAATGATTCTTGTTTCTATTTCGGTACGATAAGCTGAATATGCCATCATACCGAAACCAGTTATTATTAATCCAATTGCGGGTGGTACTATTGGTATCCATCCTGCCTGCAAAAATAATACATAACATATTAATGACAAGGCGCCTAAACTTGTTCCACCTGCAACTAAAAACATCAGTGGGTTACGAAAACGCCAACCAACTATTCCACCTACTAGTGCCCAAAGCCACACCCATGCAATTTCAGCATAATCTGACCAATACCAAATTAAGGGCTTATTATCTAATACTGTACTGAGAATATTACTTATTACTTGTGCTTGAATCAACACTCCTGGTGTGCCTGGTGTTTGATTGGGCAAAGCACTATAAGGTGTTGAAAGTCCTCTATCAAGAGTCACACCTGTATTGCCAATAATAACTAACTTGTCTTTTATCCAGTCGGGATTGACTTGATTATTAAGAACGGATGTTAGTTTAACTTGCCGCGCGAGATAATCAGGGTGACGGTAGTTAAGCAAAATTTGATACCCGTTTGTATCCACTTTTTCATAGCTACCTGGGTTGGAATGTATGCGAGGTATAACTTTATTACCTAAAATCCAATTACCATTTTTGTCAAAAGTAAACTTAATGCCTTGTTCGTTTAAATAAGTTAATGAAGCTAACGCCGCAAATGAATATTTTGTACTGCACTTGTGATCATGTGAGTCACCGAATAGCAACGCACGGCGTACTGTACGGTCACTCAAATCAGGTATCAGGTCATTAAAACCGATATTATCTGGCAAAAGCCCTAACGATGGTGGAATTTCAGAGACTTTATAGCTGCTGAACTTACAGGCGCCTATTAGCTTTTTTTTATCCACAACTGAGGCGCCTACTTCCTCCGAAGGACGATAAAGGTTTAGACTAATAACGCGCGGTTGATAAGACTCTAACTTTGTCAGCAGTTGATTTAATGTTGTTGCTGGTAGCCGTTCATCATTGCTTGGTATATCTTCTTCCGTCACCTTCACTATTAGCAAGCGGTCATCAATCGGTTTTACTGGACGTGAGCGGAGCATTTGGTCGTATGCTGCTAACTCCAACGGTTGCAACCACTGTACATGACGGGCGCCTACAAGTAAAGCAGTCACTCCCAAACTTGCAGCTACTACCACAGGTAACTTACTTTTAGGGTTGCTTTGCACTGCTAAATCTTTCGGCTTTGAGTCAACCGTAATAGCACTATGCTTATCTTTGACAAACGCTGTACGTAGTTTTGTGAAAAGTCCATTCATTACGACGTTACGCTATTAACCAAAAGTGGTAGATGTTGCTAGTTTGGGCGGTTGCGGTTAGCATAGCCCTAGATATTTAATGTAGCAATTTATTCGCGATGTTGGAATAGTCTCATATTTCAATAGGTGTAAATATGGAACAAACTTTAAGATGGCTGATATCAAGACCTTGGCTACAACCTTTTTGGGAAAAAACGTTAAAGCTTTGTCACGCTGGCATGAACGTTGATGGTGGTTATGATATCAAAGATAGTGGCGAACAGCAGGCTCTTAAATGGTATTTTACAAAATTTCATCTTCAAAACAATATTCAAGATAATTATTGCTTATTTGACGTTGGCGCCAGTAAAGGTGAGTTTACAAACAATGCTATTGCATTATTGGGTACTAAAGCTGAGATATTTTGCTTTGAACCACAAAAAAAATGTTATGATGCTTTAATAAATAAATTTTTGCATCAAAACAATGTTATGATTTTAGGCTTTGCTTTAGGCAAAGAAAATAAAAATGGTAATATTTATTTTTCTAGTGAAGGTGAGGCAATTGCATCTTTGACACCAAATATTCTGATTCAAAATGCAGGAAACGTATACCAAAATGAAATTGCAATTAAAACCCTAGATTCATTCTGCGCTGAAAAAGGTATTTCAGTCATAGATTTTTTGAAAATCGACGTTGAAGGACACGAAATTGATGTGCTTCAAGGTAGCGAGAGAATGTTAGCGAACAATGGTATAAAATGCATACAATTTGAATTTGGTCAAACATGTTTGTCTACTAGAATATTTATGCTTGACTTCTTTGAGCTATTGAGTGATAACTATGATTTTTACCGAGTCTTGCGAAACGGAGTTTTCAAAGTCAAAAAGTATCACTATGGTTTAGAGATTTTTAAAATCACTAATTATTTAGCAATCCGCAAGGGGTAACTCAATTATAAATTCGGTTTCTTTCCCCAATGTCGAATTACAACTCAATTTACCACCATGAGTTTCCTCAACAATTTGACGCGCGATAGCTAAACCTAACCCTGTACCCTTACCAACAGCTTTTGTTGTAAAAGAGTGGCCAAAAATCTTAGATTGTACTTCTGTGGACATTCCTAAAGCATTATCTTTGATAATCACAGTAATATTTTTCTCTTGTCGTTCTGTTTTAATTGTAATTAGTTTAGGTTTAGCAACACTTTCATCAAACGAGTATTTCTGTGATTCTTCGTCAATCGCATCAATCGCATTTGCTAAAATATTCATGAATACTTGATTCAACTGTCCTAAAAAACACTTAATCGGTGGTAATGCTCCATACACTTTACTAATTTTAATTTCTGGACGGAATTCATTATACCAGGAATTTATTACGATTCGAGTTTATTATTCCCAGTTAATAGCTAATAATTTACAATTAAAGTCCCAACATATATTCTAAGATTACACCAACGCGGCTATCTTTACGGGAGCGCGCGTTTTGTTGTTCAATGTCTGTCGAAATTCTCAGCTTGCGTGTGACTGCATAGCCAACAGATAATTTTGTTAATCCAATTTCTTCGTTTGAAGCTGGCGCCACCCAACTTTGAGTTAAGGAAATATCTCCACCACCACCGCGCGATAATACTAGTAATAATTTGGCGCCTATATTTACTCCGTCCGTAGAATATCCTTCACCTTCCAAGTGACGATAACCGAAAACGGGCGCCACGTTTATATAGCTACCCAAAGGACGTAGATAATAATTTACCCAAGCACCATACCCTGAGCGTTTACCATTGAATGTCGTGTAATATTCGCCGCCAAGTGTAAATTTACTTTTACCGATGAAAATGTCTTCGGTGCCTATGTTTATTCCTGGTGCTTCGGGATGTGTGTAGCCAAAACGTAGTCGAGAACTGAAACTTGGGTCGTTTTTTATTTCTTCTAGTACGTTGGGTATTTTACGGCGCCACCTTTGTAATACTGGACTGTTAATTTCTGGACTTAAGTCTAGGTCTTGGACTTTTGTTGAGGGGGTTTGGCTTAGAGTTGGTTTTTGGGTTATACATATGCATGAAAGGAGAAGGACTAAAGTCCTTAATACAATCTTTAATACGAATATTTTTTTTAACATTGTTTATTTATATACATTAAAAGAGTGGCGCGTCTGGAGAATGGCGCCACTCTAATTTATAGCGAATTCAGGATTTTTAACGGGCTACACCGTGATTCGATGCTGCATCGATTGGTTTAATTAGATACAATTTCAAGATTTGCCAACCACTAGAAACGTAGTAAGGCAATTTTTGCAAGAATTGTAATGGTTTGGGTGTGCTGGAGTTGGCTATTTCTGTGAGTTTTTCGTTGTTTTTGACACAAACTTCTAAGCGTTTGTAAAAGTCAGGATGGTCTGTATTCAACATGACGGGGAATACACGTCCTGCGGTTTTGTTGGTTTTGTCGATGACTTCGTATTCAAACTCACGAGTGTTTAAACCAAGTGCTTCGTAAAATCCACTGCGCTGAATATCATTAAGATACATCGTCGCAAATACCGATAGTAAGAAGAAGCGACACCATAAACGCGCTTTCCAATCATTGAGCGTTTGAGGTTGCGCGCGCATTACTGCATCAAAGAAGTCACCGTGACGGTTTTCGTCTTGGCACCAATTTTCAAACCAGCGGAAAATTGGATAAATCTGATGGTTTGGATTCTTTTCGAGGTTACGGTAAATTGTGATGTAACGCCAGTATCCTATCTTCTCTGATAAATAGGTAGCGTAGAAGATGAATTTGGGTTTAAAGAATGTATAACTGCGGCTTTTTGTCAAGAAACCCAAATCGAGCGACAAATTGAAGTCAGACAGCGCTTTATTCAAAAAGCCAGCGTGACGTGCTTCATCGCGCGACATTAAATTAAAGCCCTCAGCGAGTAAAGGACTCTTATCTTTTAAACGACGACCAAGTTCTTTGTACAGTAAAAAGCCAGAGAACTCAGCGGTACAAGAACGCTCCAAAAATTCAACGAACAACTTACGAGTTTCTCCATCAATGTGGTCCCAGGATTGTTCAAATTGAGCATCCCGAACAAAGTGATGGCGGTTGTAGTCAACGCGAAACTCTTCCACAATGGCTCGTAGTTCATCTTCGTTGACCGAGAGATCCATTCGCGCCATTTCATCAAAGTCGGTGGTGTAAAATCGGGGAGTCAGGAGGGTCTCCTTCGCTGGAACCTTAGTCCCCGCACGCATTTCTTCAATACCTGGTTTTTTGAGGGAATCTACCATGTTTAAAATTGCTCTGCATGAAAGTTTTATATTTTTGAGGCACCAGAAAACGGGAGTCGTGCTTTCCAGCAGTGCGAAAAACGCTCTATGTAATGATATACAAGTATAAAACTTAGTCTACCAAGCCTTGGGTGCAAACTAGGAGGGGATAAACATTAAGAGTTGCAACAAAACTTTGTTTTAATTAGGAATCGTGCGCGAAAACTTTGTAGTTACTTACTGCTGGTCAAAAAACCAAACACCAAAAATCACCCGACCGGGTGAGTCGTTAGGGTGAAGTAAAACCAAGTGCAATGCGGGCATCGTTATAATATGAGTATCTCACATTAACTCGTACCAAGGACTTCAGTCCTTACATATCCTAAACTTATCGAAACCATTATTTAGACAAAAGGCGCCATCTATCGTACTGAATATTCGGTATATTTTATAACTAATTAACAACCGTTATCGTAGCATTATAAGCAAAAACTAACAGAATTACTTATTGAAGGATAAAAAATATGAACGCAGAAAATCTACAGGAAAAATCGAAAGACCGTTTATTCATGTCTTATGTTTTTGCTGCGGGAATGTTACTAGGTTTTGGTGGACTTCACAGACTCTACAACGGCAAAATAGGTAGCGGTGTTTTGTGGTTAATTACCGGAGGACTATTTGGAGTTGGACAAGTAGTTGATTTGTTCTTAATGCCAGATATGGTAGAAGAGCGAGAAATGCAAATGCGTCTGAAAGCTGGTTTATCACCTTATGGAGTACCGATGAATCAGTCGGTTGTAGCATCCCAAGTTTACCGTTCACCACAAGAACAGTTAATGATGAAACTAGTTGATGCAGCGGAGAAAAATGCAGGAAAACTTACCGTCACCCAAGCAGTAAAAGCTACTGGACTAGGGTTTGCACAAATCGAAGCAGCGTTAAAAGAAATGCTCAAATCTGGTTATGTCAGAGTTGATAACGACGATCATACAGGCGCCGTTACCTACCATTTTCATGAAATCGCCTAAAAAAAAGATGTAGAGACGCGACATGTCGCGTCTCTACATTTTTAATTTCTACCTAACCACTTTTGTCCATTCAAGCGGTAAACCAATCTTGATACCAACATATCAAGGGTGACTTTGCGCTCATCGATTAAAAATGATTCAAGAGTACTCGGCGCCTTACCTTCGTTGCAAGAAAAAGCCTTCTTACCTTGAATATTTTCTTCAGGGAAATATAAATTGAACTGACGGTAACCATTTTGCCAGCTACCTGCAACTTGCCAACACTCACCTAACTGTACACCCTTGAGCGGAATTGGTTGCTTGGCAAACTTGAGTGATAAATCACGTACTCCCTCAGTTGCAATAGCTTTCTGTAATGCTGGAACATAATGTTGCTCCATAAATTCCAAAAATGGCTTATCTTCAACTGCCGGAGCTTTTTCCTTTTTAGCAGCAGGTTTTTTCTCACCTGCTGGAGCTTCACCATCTTCTGTTTTCGCAGCAGCAGCTTTTTTAGCAGCAGGAGGTTTTGCTGCGTTTGGGTTATCTCCACTCACAGCTTCAGGGTCGGGAGCATTCGCTGTAGGGATATTAGTAGTTTCGGGTGAGTCAGTACCGGGAACCTTGTCCTCTGTTTGGTTTTGGTTATTTTCTTCTGCCATAGCTCGCAGTTAATCCTTATATATAGAAGATTCGAGCGATTCTCTTACGAAGACAAGAGCTAGCTCACCTGTTTGGTCATCATCCCTTATATTTTGACATAGCACAGCGAAACCGATTGATTACAATCAACAAGCCGATTGATTTAAATCTATCGATGGAATTAGACTCTCCAAGTACATAGTGGCACCGCTTAAAAGCGAAAGAGTGTACATAGCGCTCATAAATGTTAAAATTCCTAAGCTGAGATAGTACGTAATTAAGCCGACTTATAAGTGTGGAAAATTCAGACCATAGTATAGTAAATTCGTCTGACCTAGTAGAACCAATCATTTTACCCATAACTCTCTATGCATTTGGTAACAGAACATCTCCCCGTTCACCTCGACCCGGTATAGATATTGCTGTAGATAATAATTTGGTAAAACCAACTCAACCTCCAACGGGAGCTTCCACATTTGCAGAATTTGTAGAAAAATTTTTAGATTGTGGCTGGATTTACGTAGGCAAAAAAGAAATAGGATAACTAATAAAGCTATGCTTGAAACAAAATCTTACCAACCAGATACAGAAATTTGGTATCCATTGCTTGATAAAGAGAAAGCTTACACAGAAACTCGAAAAACTTTCTTAAACTGTAATAATAGAGTAGATTTAATTAGGACAGCCTTGCAAAATCCCTTAGAAAGGGCTACAGCGCTAAAAATTTTAGAGTATTTAACTAATAAAGAAAGGCACAGCTTATTTGATGAATTAATCCAATTAGCAAGTGTTGGTCATTCTGATATTGAATTAGTGCGCTCTGCTATTCTTTCATTTGAACAACAATGGCTTTTAGATAATATTGAAAATTATGCAGAGCCTATATTAAAAGATGGTACAGATGAAGAATATAGAAGATTATTAGAGCTTTATTTTATTATTGACCATCAACTGACCTAAAGACTTGTGGCAAAGGCATTAAAACACTCAGACCCTGAAATTCAGGAAGCAGGTGAAGATTTTAAGAATTATCTTAAAACTCAGCTATAAAATTTATCACAATGCTGACAGTGCTATAGTGATATTTTTTGAAAAAGTTCTGTGACAGAAATTTTGATATCTGGGAACATTAAAGGTGATATATCCCCAGTATTAAGTTCCTGTTGCGACAGATAGTTCGACGCTTGAGGATTGCGAAATATAATTAACAGCGAGTTGACTAAATCTAAAACCCAGTACTCAGGAATACCTGCTGCTGCATAAACAGGCTTTTTTGTTTCTAAGTCTTTTGCCAAAGTCGATTGTGATATTTCTACTAGTAAAAATACTTCTTCTGGACTTGGATGACGCAAACGGTAATCTAACCAAGTTCCCCCTTGAACCTTTTGCGAGGTTTAAGGTAATAGCAGGACATCACGCTTGTATTTTAGAGTTTACGGAAGGTGGGTTAGTGACGATCGATGAGTTGTAGGGGGCTGTCGGTGGGTGGCAACGCAGGCTAACAAGTCGATGAAGTGGACGGGCAAGGATGCCCATCCCACAAGACAAAATAATAACAATGAATTTTATTTTGTGATGTTCAACCACCAGCTACCGCAGGCACAATACTAACTTCATCGCCATCTTTTAGTGGAGTTGAAACACCATCTAAAAAGCGAATATCTTCACTATTTACGTAGAAATTTAAGAACCTACGAGGTTGTCCTTTCTCATCACATAAACGTTCTTTTATACCAGGACAAGCTTGTTCGAGTGATTCCAAAAGTTCGCCAACACTGTTACCTCCACACTCCAGAACAGCTTGGTTATTGGTAAATTTCTGAAGTGGGGTAGGAACTAATACTTTTACTGTCATAAAAATCAAAATCTAAAAAATAAGGAGTGCTGAGTGCTGAGTGCTGAGTGCTAAGTAATAAATTACTACTCAGAACTCAGCACTCATTACTTTTAACTAGACGAGTACTTGTTGCCATTCGAGACGGTCTAAAGTACGTGAGCGTTCTAGTGCTTGTTCAAAGCTATCAAGTTTCGCTTCGATTGTGAAGGGTTCGCCGATATAGTCTTGAACTGCTTCTTGGGTCTTCAAACCGTTACCAGTAATGTAAACAACTGTTGTTTCCTCTGGATCAATTTTACCTGCTTCGACTAATTTCTTCAGCACTGCAACGGTTGTACCTCCAGCAGTTTCGGTAAATATACCTTCGGTTTCAGCTAATAACTTGATACCTTCGATGATTTCCGCGTCGGTGACAGATTCAATATTACCATTTGTTTTGTTCGCAATATCAACGGCGTATACACCATCCGCAGGGTTGCCTATTGCAAGCGATTTTGCAATTGTATTTGGTTTGACTGGTTTAATAAAATCGCGTTTTTCTCTGAATGCTTCTGCTATTGGTGAACATCCTTCTGCTTGGGCGCCACTAAATCTTACATTCTTATCTTCTACCAAACCGACTTCTACAAACTCTTTGAAACCTTTGTAAATTTTTGTAAACAACGAACCACTTGCAAGCGGCGCCACAATATGGTCAGGTAATTCCCATCCTAATTGTTCAGCGACTTCATAGCCAAGTGTCTTTGAACCTTCAGAATAATAAGGACGCAAGTTAATATTGACAAAACCCCAACCATGTGTATTCGCCACTTCCGAACACAAACGGTTAACTTGGTCGTAGTTACCGTGAACAGCCATTAAAGTTGGGCTATATATCAAGCTACCCAGAACTTTACCTGCTTCCAAATCAGAAGGAATAAATACACAACAATCTAAACCTGCATGTGCTGCTATTGCTGCTGTAGAGTTTGCCAAATTTCCAGTGCTTGCACAAGATACCGTTGTAAAGCCTAATTCGCGCGCACGTGACAGTGCTACCGATACCACCCTATCTTTGAAGCTGAGGGTGGGCATATTTACAGCGTCATTTTTAATATAAAGTTTCTTTAAACCAAGGCGCCGCGCTAAACGTTGTGAACGAACTAGCGGAGTCATCCCTGTACCAACATCTATATAGTTATCTGTCGCAACGGGTAAGAACTGACGATAACGCCAAATCGAATTTGGACCAGCTTGAATACTTTCACGAGTTACAGTAAAGCGCAAATTACTAAAGTCGTACTTGACTTCCAAAGGTCCAAAGCACAATTCGCATACGTGTTGCGCTTTCAACTCATACTCGGCGCCACACTCTTTACACTTCAACGCCTTAGCTGTGGATGCTACCTGTGCTGTTGATACCTGTGTCATGAAAGCTTCTCCCTGTTCTTGCATCGATTTTGTTCGATGTTATCACGAGTAAAAATACCCGTCAAACATATCCGACAAAAATTGTCGGGTATAGTAACTGACAAATTTATCCGGAGAATATTAGTAAAAAAAAGAACACATAAAAAAGAAGTGTCAAAAATAACATGAATTTAATTATACCTAAAGTTATTCTTTTTCGTTTTTTTCTGCAACCAAGTAAAAACAAGTATTGTGCTGTATCGTTGTGTTCATGCTTGGTGCTTTCTACTTTGGGGAATGTCGCGACAGCACAGAAACCCACATCAGTAAGGGTAGTAGTCAACAGTAATAAAGATGGCGCCGTACAACCAGATGATACGGTGACACTACGCGAAGCTATTCAAATTGTCAACGGCGCCTTACCCATTGAAAAGCTATCTCCAACCGAAAAAGCGCAAGTTTCACAAAGTAATACACCCAGAATTGATTTCAATCTACCTTCACAACAAACGACTATTGCTCTACAAGATATTTTGCCACCATTGACGGCGCCAGGTTTAATAATTGATGGCACCACTCAACAAGGGTACAACGCGAATAAGTCGGCGACTGCGGAAATTCATATACCAGTTCCTATTGTTTCAATTACATCAGAATCAACACGTAATATTGTACGTGGATTTACGGTGGCAGCAGATAGAATCACAATACGCGGTTTGAGTATATACGGATTTACGAGTGAGCATCAACGCACTGCTAGTATTCCTCCAGCAGATATTTTTATTTCTGAAATACCAGGTGGGAATATAAAGCCTAAAGATGTTGTCATTGAAAATAACTGGTTGGGCATAGACAATAATGAAAAAATACCTGCCACGACAAGCGCGTTTGGTGTGTCGGTATTTAATGCAGTCGGCGCCACGATTCAGCGTAACCGAATTTCGTATCATGACGGTAGCGCGATAATTACCGGAGCGACCGCAAAAGCTACACAGATAAAATCCAATATTATCGTTGGTAACGGTTTAGCGGGAATGCCCGATGCTATACGCTTGGAAGGTTCTATCGATGACTCGAAAATTACAGAAAACTTGATATGCGCGAACGATGGTAGTGGTGCTTTTCTGTTCAAACCATCTGGAAGCGTTCAAATTTCCAACAACAAAATCAAATATAATGGGCGCCGTTTGCGACGCGCGGCAGTTTACTTGATGGGAAGCGACAATAAAGTTACCAATAACGAAATTACTAACCAAGCTGGCCCAGGTGTTGTTGTTACAGCTTTTCCGAACGGTGGTTCATTCCTCAACGGCGCCGCAGTTCGTAATGTAATCCAAAATAACCGCTTCGCTGACTTGGAAGGACTCAGCATTGATTTAAATACCAGAGCTAATACAGATGTTTCAGACTTTCAGCGTGGAGATGGGAAAAACCCAGTTAGGACTTCTTCCAACCGTCGTTTAGATACAGGAAACGCTGCAATAAACGCTCCTGAGTTTATATCCAAAGAATTCTTGCTCATCAATAATAAAGTTAGTATCGCAGGAACAGCGGACCCAGGTTCAGAAGTTCAAATTTATCGCGTTGGAGAAGACGGCGCCTTAAGTCAAGCCATAACGAGCATTAAAACGAATAGTAAAGGAAACTTTGAGACAACATTAGAAGCAACATCAAAAAACTTGCAACCAGGAACTTATCTTAGTGCTATCGCAACTGACCAGCGCTACGGAACTTCCGAACCTGCATACAGTGCTGTAATTACTTCAACATCACCAAAGGCGCCTCAAACCAAAGAATTAAATCAAGTGCCGGAGCTAACTCAACATCGAGGTGAAATTCCCAACTGCACAACACCCCCAACACCCCCAACATCCCCAACACCCCCTGC
>NZ_JBXXZH010000059.1:0-41961 GCF_059640475.1 Calothrix sp. CBUCES-K 9914 | reverse complement strand
CCCAAAGTCGAAACTCACCGTTTTCAAAATCTTGCCTGTGAATAATATTACTTAATTGTATACCTTGCCACTCAGTACGTACTTTGGCAACTGTATCTGTTGCAGAAAGTTGATGTAATTCTTGTCCAGCAGTAAATATAGGTAAGCTTTGTTCGGTTTGATTTAAACGTTTAAAGTTACAGGGCAAATAGTAAAATAAGTTCTTAACGTCAATTTCTACCTGGTAGCCACCTTTACTCAGTATTTCTTTAGATTCTTCTGGGTTAAATCTGAGTCGTTGCAGCTTTTCTGCGTAACAAGCTCCCGCAGAAGTTGCAAGCTTAGTAAATTCTAAATCAAAAGTAATCCTTTCTGGATTCCAGATAAAATAATCTGACTTGCTAAATTCTTGGTATATTTCTCGCTGGACAAGATTAAGGTTACAAGTTTTGCCAGATAAAATTAGCCAGTCAACTTTTCCTGTAGGGATATTATTTTGTGTTCCTAGTCTACTTTCAATTAATCCTTTAGCAATACCAATAGCTTCTTTAACTGCTACAATTGCCGCGCGTTCAAATTGGGTGCTATCTAAGGTAACGTATAAGTTATTAGGATTTTGCACTTGTAGTTTAATGCCACTTACAGCTAGCAGTGAGGAAATTTGCGGTTCATCTAGAGTAAAGGTCAAAACCGAACCGTTAGTTAATGGCTTTTGTCCTAATTTGAGTTTAGCTCTTTCTGCATGTTCCCAAAGCAGATAAAAACTTTGTAAGCGTTGAGGAGCTTGTAACCAACCAGTAGGTATGATTTTATCTGCAGTATCAAGAGCATCCTTATACGCAGGACTGCTTTCAGGGTTTTCTTTGTCTAAACATTTTAACAAAGACCCACTTTTGAATTGACCTTGTTCAAGAAAGCGTTCATCTAAGGTATTAAGTACATCCTCTAATTGTTCGCTAACTAAATTGCCTGCTACTAGTTCCGTCAATAAACGGTCAGCAAGTGCAACTTTGAGAAGTCGGAACACCCGCAATGTAATATACTCACCACCTAATTGTAAATGACCGGAAGACCCTAAAAGTTTCGGGGTAAGTTTATAGTAACGTCCTCCCAGACCTCGTTCTTCTTTATTATCAGATATTGGGGTTTTATCTTCTAAGGTAAGTTCAATCAAAGCTAGGTCTGTTGTACCACCACCAATATCTAATATTAGGACGTTTTGCGACCATTTATTACCGTCACGACGACAACGTGTTTTAAATGACTCAATACCAATAGAAAGATTACCACCAAATTCTCGCCATAAAAAGAATATTGCCACAGAAACAGCTTCGTCGTAGGCAATTTGTACATCGTCAATACCTAATTGTTCCACCAGCTCTTTAACTTGCTTGCGGACAATAGGCGGCGCCACGGTAGGATAAGTGACAACTGCGGTACGAAATTCGCCGTCAGAAAATTTACGTCTTTCTCGGTTACGGTCTTTTTCTGTCAAATCTTTTAAATGTGCCCAAGCTACTTGCATCATTTGCTGGGCAGTTATAGTTTGCTCTGTTCCATTTAAAATCACCCGAAAATTACGCTCTTGTCCAAAGTAACGCTTGGGTGAGTGGTGAAACCTGCTGATAACTTCTGCTCCGGAGCTAGCTGTTCCTTGAGCAATGGCTTTGTTTCTATTTTGTTTTGCCTCTTCTCCCATAATTACTTTTGCAGGAGACAAACCAACAATTTCTAATTCGCTGGAAATTTCTGTCGCGCGTCTATCAAAGTCGAGAATAACCGGGATAAGATTTTGTGACTCTAAAGTCGGTACGCGGAACACTTCATGGTATATTTCATAAAGTTTTTTGCTGACAGCACGGCGAAACTTTTCACTAATACCTAAACAAAGTTCGATTTGCTTAATAGCTTCTAAAAATCGCTCGCTTTTGCTACTGCTAATTACAGAACTTAATTGGCTTGGCTCAACCTCTAAGTTTTTACTAATTTCAGTAATAAATTTTTGCCACTCCAATACATTGACATCTGGCAAAGCAACAGTAGCTTCTAAACTCAGCCATTCTGACAAACGTTTGCGTAACCGAAGTTCTTGTTCTTGAGGTAGAATATCTGAAATAGGAACCTCGCGCGGGTCGAAAAGTGTAACGGTAGAGTTAGAGGTGCCAAAATCAATAGCTAACCATCCAGGGAATCTTTGGTCATTACCATTATCTTGGTCAGACATAGCAGTTACAGTTGTGGTTTGCGGTTGCTGTTCACTTGTAAACCATAAATAACAAGAAGCAGCTATATATTTACGTGCAGATTTTAAAGCGTTTCCTTCTGCATCTGAATCAAAATACTCAACTACTACTTTTAAAGTGCAACTCACTGGTTGTGTTAAAGGTTTATCGAGTATACAAAGGTTTTGTTTTAATTGTCCCAAAGCAGAAAGTTTAGTTGGTGTCTCAGTCACAAAATCTTTATAGGCGCCTTGAATTTGTGACGCTAATTCTTGGGGTGTTCCTGTGACAGTACAGGTAATACGGCTAAGGTGAGGTATATTATCAACAGGATTAAGCTGAATGATAGGGAGAACTAAGTTAAGATTATCGTCCTCACTGATATGCAATTGGAACTGAGGTGAAAGTACAATTTCAAGAGCCATTTTAATTATCCTTTTATAAGAGGTAGGGTGCGTGACGCTACAACAATCCTTAAACGAAGCAATCATCTGGTGGCGTCACGCACTTTATGAAGCAATTTCGGAAAGAATTTTTAACCAGTTAGGAATAGCAGCTTCCTGTGGAGACTCCTTATCAGCGAGATACCTCAGCAGCGCTTCTTTTTTTGAAATATTTTGCAAAGTCGGGATAATTTCATCCAAAACACCAGCTAACTCTTTATTAACTCGCTGATTAACTTCGCTAACATATTGAACAAGGTGTAAACTGGCGCCTGCTGTAATTTCGTCTCGTAATCTTAACACCAGCATTTGCTGATTAGCTGGGGTACTTTTGATTTGATTGGATTTGAGTGACCAGTAAAAAATTGTACCAGTATTATGTTTGTCGTCTGGACTTGCGAGGGGGAATATTGTTTTAGCTACAAGACGTTGGTCTATGCTATCAATATCTGAAATAATAGCTTCGAGCCATAAATTAGGATCGCATCCAATAGTGAGTTTATAAAATAATTCTGCTGCTTCGGCGCCAAACTTTGCTTCGATATCTTGTTCTAACTCGTCTTTTTGCTCTAAACTTAAAATTCCTTGAAGTTGTGTACGTTGTGGAGCTATTTCATAAGATAATTGATTTAACAGGTCTATAACTGCCTGACGAATACGCTCTCCTGCAAAGCTTTCTAATTCCTGAATAGTTTTTTCAAATATCGGATAAAACTCCTCGCTTTTACTGGGTATAGAACTAGTAGCTTTGTTTCCACGTTCAAATAATTTACCTGCTACACCTTTAGATTCTGTAACTGTAATTATACCCTTATTGGCTTTATTAAACAGTAAAGTCCATTCGTTCCAATTGAGTACTTTAAAAATTAGCTCTTCTTTAACTGCTTCTGCAACAGATATACCCGCGCGGTTTTTGAGCGGTTCTTTGCCCAAATTTCTTTGGAAGTCTCTATATATTTTGTCTAGAGTTTGAATTGTTGAGCGCAGATCATTTAAAGCTTGACTTTCTTTTACAGGTATCCCTTGTTCTTCAATTTTGGCTAGTTCCGCTTTAAGTTCCTGCTGTTGTTTACATAAAGCTTCGTAAGCTCTAGTAGTATCTTCGTATGATTGTCTTTGACCGTGAGTAGAAGCGTGAGTTTGAATTAATTCTCGCAGTCTACCAACACCACTATCCGTTGCAAAGTAACCAAGCTGTTTGCCAAGGGTGCTGCGTGGGTCGGAAGTTTGTAAATTTTGGCTCAATTTTCCCCATTTATCACGCATCCGTTTGGATAAATCTAAAAATCCCGGATAATCTAAATTAGCCAGAAAATCTGGAGAAGCTACTGTTACGTTACTCGAACGCTTCGCTAGGTCTGCTATACCCATTAATTGATCTAAAAAGATAATTCGCTCTTTTTGGGTTGTAAATGCAGAAGCTTGATCAATTGTTGTTCTAAGAACGTTTAATTTTTGCAATACATCTGTTTCTAATAAAGATTGTGAGTTATCAATTAGTTTATCAAGTTCTCTTTCACCTCCCTCACTTTCTAAAGGTAGTTGATTAAATCTACCAATTCCGACTAATATTAAGTCTTTGAGGTCTTGTCCCGGACGTTCCTGCTGCATCATCGTGAAGATTTCGTTCGCGCGGTCGCTTCCGGTAGATTTACCATTTAGCAGTAACAAAACTGTCTGTACATCTTTCAATTCCTTTAAAGACAAATATCTATCGCGCACTCCTGAGTTAGCGGCGCCTAAACCAGGAAAATCGAGTAAGATAAATTGACTAAGACCTCTATCAGTGGAAATATCCCAAATATCTTGAGAAATTTTGACTTGAATATCAACTCGCTTAATTAGAGGGAAAGTGTTTTGCATCAAACGTGCGGGAAGCGTCTGAGGTGCATTGGGTAAGGATATGGGAGCTTTTGGTAGTTCCTGAAAGCTAAAATTTTGGATTGCCATTGGCATTTCAGGTAACTTTAATCCTTCGCGTGCGGTGTCGGCGCCTATCAAATAGCTACGACTACACATTGCTTTACCATAAGCTATATAGGCTTGGATAAATATTACTAATTCCCGTAATAAGTAACGCAACTCTAAATTTTTACTGCTGTTCCATGACTCCTCGCACCAATGTAAAATACTATCTGAATTTAGTGCTGGAGGCGCCTTTGTAATTCCTACTGCCTTCGCGCGTCGAGAAGCTTCGGTTAACATAAATTGCAAACACTCGTTGACTTCATCGTCAGTAAGGTAATTTACTGTATAGTCATCAACTTGTGTTGTTTTAAAGCCGGGTTGGGGAATTAGATGGATAGCGGTAACATTTCCTGTAGTTGGGTTTTCGCTGACTGGTAAAGAATCTGCATATCCAATCAAACAACCTAATAGTAAAGTTTTACCACTGCTGAACTCTCCCATTACACCAATTTTGACAGGTGATGTGGCAAGCTCAACTGTTTTCTGGGCAGCTTTGCGAAGTTTAGTAATACACCCATCTAGACTACCAGGAACCCAGTCCCCTTGCATATGAAGGTTTGGGGGTACTAACTCTAGCTGTTTGAGTAAAAACTCACCTTTATCTTTATAATCTCTCAGCTTATCCAGTTCCATAGAGTTATTCCCCATTTCACAAGAATTATTTATTTGGACAGTTATCTATTAGATATATAATCAATGACTACTATAGATGTTTCGGAAAATACTATGATTTTCCGCAAGTCACTAGCAACAATTATTACTTATAATTTTTTTTAACGCTACTTGTAGGTTGGGTGGAGGCTGGCAACGGATGTAACGGATGTAACGGATGGTTGATTCGTTATAAAGGCGCTTTTAAAGTAAAAAGTGATTATAAAATAGACTTATGTCATGAGTCGGGCACGTAAACATAAACTAAGTTTTCCCTTTATGGTAGCATCTAATAGATATTGACGCTTGTAAAAGTAAATTTCTAAGCCGTTTTTAGTATAATGCTAGCTTTTTTGTAAGTAGCATATCACCTCTACAAGTTTAACTCGATAACTTGAACTAGAGCAAAAATTTATGTTTTACTTGCATCACTTATAAGCGTAAGTAAACAGGTTTATATTTAAAATATGAAAATGATAACCATTTAATAAAATTGGCTATTGTTGGTAATGCTCTTAAAATTATGAATAGATGCTTATGAAACTGATTCGTCTTTTTGGGCTGCTGCTTATGCGGAAAGACCTATTTGGGAACTTCCAAAGTTTATAGGCTTTTCTGGCTTGTTCCTTTATATCCTTTGGTAGGCAAGAATAAGCAAACCAGAAATCAGAAGTTGTTAAGGATTTCATCAATCTCTCGCACGCTGTTCACTGCAATATCTTCTTCTGCTTTCGCAATTAGTTTATCTAGCTTACCTGATGCCAAGTCGGTTTCTATTTGCTCATCCCAAATTTGTTCTAAATAGTCTTCTAACCAAGTCACTAGTTGACGAATATCATCTTGTGGTAGTTGTTTTATAGCAGCTTCGATTTCTGGCAAAGTACCCATATAATCTTTAATGCCTTAATACTTTTCTAATTTTACAATGTGATAGAACAATCAGATAGCCTTGAACATAGCTAAAAGTGTAAATATTTCATATTACATAGAATCACAATCACATTTGTGTAAAATTTACCTGTTGCAATATAGTAATGCGATATATGTTTATTACAAGTAAGAAATTACAACTTGTTGCGGTGAAGATGGCATAGGATGAAGTTCGCTACGGGTGAAACCAGCGTTGTGAAACATACTTTGGTATTGAGCGAAGGTGTAAGCGTCACCACTAGGAGTTGTTGCTAACATTGTTAAACTGAAAACGGCAGCTTCAGGTGGGGTAATGCGGTCTTCGTTGGGAATAAATTCAAAGGTGACGACTTTACCGTTAGAAGCAAGTGCAGTTTTTATTTTTTTCAGTAGATTTTCGCATGTTGCTACATCAAAATGATGCAGGAAGTTAGGGAGTAATACAATATTGAAATCTGTACCAAAGTCTACATCAAATGCACTACCTGCAATTGTATGAAAGCGTTCTCCTACGTTTAATTTATTGGCATTTTCTTTCGCTACTTCTAATACAGGCGCCCAATCTACAGCGAAAATATTAGCATTGGGGTTACGTTGTGCAAATGCAATGCCAAATAAACCATGACTTGCAGAAATATCTAACACTTTTATTGGTGCAAGTGAATCACCGTTAACTAACTGAGCTATTGCTTTTGCTGGCATTGCGGCTGATGTTGACATCCCGCGCGCGAAATTTACCCATACGGGATATTCTGCTTCTAGAGTTCCTTGAGAAGATGTTACTGTACCACCTTTTTGAACAGCTTTTGTTAGGTTGCTAAAACTCTCGGTAATCATTGGTGACAGTAAAAATTCTACTGTTCCTCCGATATAAGCTGGACTTTGTTTGTCCAAAAATGTTGCTGAATCAGATGTTAATTTGTAACTTTCTTCTTGTTTTGTTAAAAATCCAAGAATTGTCAGGTAGTCGCACAATATTCGTATACCTCGTTCGCTAGCTTGACATTTTTGTGCTAGCGTTGGCGCCGTTTCTATTCCTGAACCAATGGCTGTAAATACTTCTAATTCTACCGCAGCTTTGATTGCTGCGGTACGTTGATATGCGTTGACTGTGGTTAAAAATAATGTTGGTGAAGGTGAGGAGTGCTGAGACATAGTTCTTTGATTAGAGTTTTATTCCTTTCATCAAATATATCTGGAACGGGCAAGGATGCCCATTCCACAAGAGCATTCCACAAAAATTAGTGAAAATTATTTATTCAATTGTATGAGGAAGTGCTAGACAACTTCGATATGTGGTTGAACACTTGGTGAAAATCTTCCGCGCGGAAGTTTCATTAATATGTGCTTACCAGATTTGAATGCTTGTGCGATATACTCACAAGCTTCTACTGGTTTAGCATGTTCACCACATGTAAACACATCTGCCGCCAAATATCCATTCTCAGGCCAAGTATGAATCGAAATATGAGACTCGGCTAAAAGCGCTAGTGCAGTCACTCCTTGAGGATGGAACTGGTGTGCTATTTTATCGAGTAAAGTTGAGCGTGCAGTTTTTGCTGCTTCCTCTAAAGTATTTCTGATGAACTCAATATCATTGAGCAAGTCTGGTGGGCAGCCATATAGTTCTAACATGCAGTGTACTCCAACGGGCACTTCTGGATCCTGCGGAGTAAAATTTGTAAAATCGGCGAGTGCTGCCTGAGATTCTAAACTGCTTATTGTTTCCGCATTTGGGAGTGTACTACTACCTAACTCGTTGGTGAAGTTGGTATCAAGACCGTTAACTTTCAATTCGTTCACGGTACAGCCGCCAATTTCATAACGCGAATCTTCCATTTCGATGTTCCTACAAACATAAAATTACTAAAGGGTCAACTGTTGTGATGGCGCCAATTGCTTCACGGGTTTTATGGTGGCTTTTATTAGCACTGTCACAAGTTAACAATCATAGCAGCTAATTATCACTTTCGCTATCGAAAAAACCACAGCCATAAAGGTAGGGTTATCAGTAATATCATGGAACCAACCGCTAACGCAGTCACAGCAAGCTCTCTATCAAGGTTAAAAGCTTCAGCAAGTACTAAAGTGGCAAACGCTGGAGGCATTGCCATCTGTAAAACTAAGACTTGAGCAGTTTTTCCTGTGAAACCAAAACTCAACAAGCTTATACCCAATATCATGGGAACTATTATCATTTTGATGACAAGGCTGATACTTGCCAATTTCAAACTACCCCAAGAGGTAAGTTTGCTCAGTCGCATCCCTATTAGTATTAAAGAAGCTGCAATTGAACTCCAAGCGACAAAATCTAAGCACGATATAACTAATATTGGTAATGTAATTTGACGTATAAGCAAACCTGCTCCAAAACTCCATAAAGCAGGGTTGATTAAAATTGCCTTTGTGACATTCCAGTAGTTGCTAACGCTTCCTCCATATTGTGCTGCTAATGCTACTCCCAAACCATAGGCGCCTATAGTAGTACCAAGCAAATCATAGAATAGCGCCCAAGCAAAGTATTGCGTACCAACTAGCGACAATATAACTGGATAGCCAAGGTAGCCCGTATTACCAACCATTGAAGCTAGAAGCAAACTACCTTGAGTAGCCTTTTGGAGTGAAGACTTTTTGAGACGAATAACCAACCAACAAAGAAAGGCGCCGAAGAAAATAGCGGTAAATGCAATTCCAGGTGCAATCCAAATTTGTCCTGATAAATCAGTTTTACGCAGGAAAGCTACAATACTTGTCGGCACACCAACCCAAAACAGCAGTTTGCCCAGACCCATAGGAACGGTTGCGGGAAGTGTGCGTCCTAGTACAAAACCGAAAAAGGCTAAACCGATTAACTTCGCGTATAGTTCAACTAGACTTGACATATATATAGACTTGAATAAGTTCGCCGTAGTAAGCACTTCAGTGCTTGAATGAGAAGCACGGGCATTGCTTAATACGAACATTCACGAACTTTAAATGTATATGTCAAATTCAGTATATTGCATTCTATTTTTTCCAGACTACAATCGGTTATGGTTATTGAACAAAATGCAGGAGTTGACCCTTGAGTAATGCTGGGTTTTCTGGAAAGCCACAAAAACCCTCACCTGATTCTGGTGAAGATATTCCCGCAGCGTTACGCGACGCTTCTGATGTGGCGCAAAGTAAGGGTAGACTACCACTGTTAATTCTTGGTGGAATTGGTGGATTTATATTGCTGGCTGTTATTAGTGGGTTTCTATTTTTTATTACCCAGCCGAAAAAATCTGCACAAGCACCTTTAAGAGCACCAACTGCTACAAACCAACCTGTGAATTCTGGTGATGCTCAAGCTCAAGCGAATGGTTCGTTGTTGGGACATTTACCGTATTCTGAAGCACCACAGTCCGAACTTATACCTATTTCCAATGATGGACGCTTCAGAATGCGAAAAGCTGCTGCACAGCAATTTTTAGCGATGCAACAAGCCGCGCGTAGTAATGGTGTCAATTTAACTGTTATTTCCGCGTTTCGTTCGGTTAAAGAACAAGAACAGCTATTTTTTGGTGTTGGCGCCCAACGTAACCAAACTCCAGCAGAACGCGCGGCACTGTCGGCACCTCCTAATTATAGTGAACATCACACAGGTTACGCGCTTGATATTGGTGACGGGAATGTCCCCGCTACAAATTTAAGCGTTAACTTTGAAAAAACAAAGGCTTATGAATGGTTATCACAAAATGCCGCTAAGTTTCGCTTTGAATTATCTTTTCCTAAAGATAATATTCAAGGTGTGAGTTATGAACCTTGGCACTGGCGTTTTGTTGGTGATACTCAAAGTTTGGAAACCTTTTATAAGGCAAAAAATTTGAAGCCTGTGCAGGCGCCTCAAAAGTAACCTTGGCAACGGATTTAACGGATGTAACGGATAAAGCTTTCGTTACATCCGTAATTTTATATACGTAGCATAGTATTTTATATACGTAGGATAGGCGTCTCGCCTGTGCAGTGGTAATTAATTTTGTTTACCACAGAGATGCAAAGTACACAGAGAATTAAGATAACGAACCACAAAGGTCACAAAGGACACAAAGAAAGAAAATGCAAGAGAGTTTTTCGGCACCTGTCTTGTGTACTTTGTGGTGTGCTACGAGCTATTAAAATGCTATGTATAGCTGAGTTGCTGGGAATAATAAAAGCAGCAGCTAGTGGTTAAGATAGATTTTCATGGATTTAATACCGGAACAACAAGCTTGTAATCAAAATACTACACCAGAACAATTACGCGCGCTTGCAGCACAAAGTACACTGCTAGCAAGGTTAGTATGTACTAATCCCAATGCAGAACCTGATTTATTACGGGAGTTAGCAAATAGGTCTGATTATAAAATACTCTTAGCAGTCGCAAGTAACCCAAATACCCCTATTGATGTGTTGTGGGAAGTCGGAGTGGAATTTCCAGAGGAAGTTTTAAGTAACCCGGTATTTCCATTGTTACTTTTGGAAAATCCTAATTTAGTAGAAGAAATTCCAAATAAGACTCTAGAAAGCTTTTTCAAAGTAGATTTAGTGCCAGATTCGTTTATAAATTGGGTAGCAGATAACAAAAAGCAAAATAATTTGCTGCTTGCGATTACGATGAATCCAAATACATCTCAAGATATTTTAGGACAGCTTATCATTAATCAAGAAGATATAATAGTTCAATCTGAAGATTCATATAAACATGTTATTGATGCAGCCAAATCACATATTAATTGGTCAGGTGAAATAGACGCTAATTGGGGAAATGCAGCTTTCACTATGATAAAAAATACTATTTTTTTATGTAATGAAAGAGATGTTGCAGCATATAAATTAGGGTTAGTACCAGAGTCGCTAATCATCAAATCTGGTCGTCATGTATTTTATAATTTAGCTAGCGAATGGACAACTCCTATACATGTTTTAGAACAAATAGCAGAATATATATTTTTGCAAACATTCAAGACTGGTCTTTCTAATTCTATTTTAATTGCACTTGCTACTAACCCAAATACTCCTTTAATTGTGTTAGAGAAACTTTTAGGAGAGTATGATATAAGCCTTGGTAAAGCAATTTTACGTGAAAAGGTTATTTATAATCCTAGTATCTCACTAACTATTTTACAGGAGTTTCACTCTTCGCATATAGCAATTAAAAGTCTTAACACCTCACCAGAAACACTACGAAAATTAGCTAAGAGTAAATGGATACATGTTAGTAGAGGTGTTGCTTATCATCCAAACACACCAGTAGACGTGTTAAATGAACTAGCTGAAGAACCTGATGAGATACTTCATATTTCTTTAGCACTTAATCATAATACTACTGCTGAAATACTTAATAAAATTATATTGAATCGGACTGAAAAATGTCATAAGTATTTATCTTTTATGGAAGCGGTGATATGCAACATTAATGCAGATGAAAAAACATTTAAATTAATCTTGCAAGAGAATGAAAGTTATCATTTAATTAAACTAATTGCTTATCACCCCAACGTTACAGTAAATATTCTCGAAGAATTGGCGAATATTCAATCTGACGCAGTTTTAACAGCAGTAGCAACTAATATTAAAACACCAACAGCACTTTTAATGAAGCTTGCAAGAATAGATAATAATAGTATTCACATGGCTGTAGCTGGAAATCCAAGTACTCCAAAAGAAATCTTATTAGAACTAGAAGCATATAAAAGTAAGATATTTTCTAAAAAAGCAATCAAAAATCATAAAAAACAACTTATAGAAGCAGTTAATCCTCAAATTAGGGCAGAAAAAATTGCAACAGAAATTGGTTTAGGCTTTGTCTTCAAAGAAGATAATCTTAAAGTTTTGATAAAATTAGCACAGCATACGGATGATGCAATTAAGCAAGAAGCAATCACGGATTTATATCAAGTTATTCTTGTTAATCCAGATGTTTCTACGCTATTGTTAGAACAAGCTGCAAAAATTTCAAACCCTGCGTTAGAAGCTGCTATTATTCGTCATCCAAATACATCTATAGAAATATTAAATAGATTTGCAAAGCATCGTCAAGCTAATATCCGCCTACTAATTACTAAAAATGCTAAAATTACTATCAACCTTTTAAAGATTTTTCTTGAAGATAAAAATAAACTTGTTAGAGAATCAGCTTTAGCTGTTTATCAGCTAAATCTTTCAGAGAAAGATACTAATTTAGATGGGCAACTACAAATTGTGCAAAACATCAATACAGTATCGGAGACTCTTGATGAAATCGCTACCAGTAAATGGTTAATTATTAGAGAACGTCTAGCACTTCACCCAAATACTACCGTAAATACTTTGATAAAACTAGCTGAAGATAAAGCAAGGCATGTACAGCTTGCTGTTGCACAAAATCCTAATACTCCCGATGAAATTCTCGAAAAACTTGCTTATAGACATAAATGGAATACTGATGTTCACACGGAAGCTATTAAAAATTTGATTTTAAGAGCTTCTAAGCGAGCAAGTCAATTTATTGGTAGATATATAAAAGATTCTTCATTTAGTTTGAGTCGCTTATTCGCGTTGCTACATCCACTGGCGCCAACTCACTTACTCATAAAAAATTACCGTTCCAGCTACTGGTTAGAAAGATACGCAATAGCTCAAAATCCAAATGCCCCCAACTACATACGTCAACATCTCACTCAAGACGCAAATCATATAGTTCGCGCTGCTGCCAAAGCAAACAACGGACACAACGAATAAATCATCCGTTACATCCGTTACATCCGTTGCCAAAACTACCTACAACTTTACATCATTCAAACTACTACGGGGATTATAGGAACGAATCGCGCGTAACTTTTCGTATAACTCACGTTCTTGCTGACTCAAATCTTTAGGTGCCGCAATTATTATCTTTATAAGTAAATCACCGCGTCCACCTTTTCCTTGTACCCAACCTTTACCGCGTAACCGTAGCGACTGCCCAGAACGTATTCCTGCGGGTACATTTACCTTCGCTTTTGTACCGTCAGGTGTTGGTACATCAATAGGTGCTCCTAACACTGCCTCATCAGGTGCTATTGGCACTTCACACACTAAGTTATCTCCATCAAGCTGGAAAAACGAGTGTGGCTGAAGCTGTACTTTCAAATATAAATCACCACGCTGTTTATTATACGGGTTTGTTGGTCCCTTCCCACGCACACGTAATCTACTGCCTGTTTTGGCGCCTGCGGGAATACGAACGTTAATAACATCATTACCAACTTGGAGTCTTTTCTCAACTCCTTGATATGCTTCCCCCAAAGTAAGCGAAATCATTGCTTCGCTATCTTGGGTCGCACCACCCGTACCCACTCCATAATCTTGCTGATAACCAAACCCATCAAAACCAGTTGGTCCCCCAGTCGAAGTTCGGTACGAATAACTTTGAGAACTACGGGCGCCTTGACCACCGCCAAAACGACCTAATAATTCGTTGATAAAATCCTCAAAGCTACCATATTGACCGAAGTCGAAGCCATTCATATCCACCCCAACACCACCAGCACCATTGGGGAAACCCTGTCCTGCTTGCTTCCAGTACTGACCAAATTGGTCATACTTCTTGCGCTTATCAGGGTCAGATAAAACTTCGTAAGCTTCGTTAACTTCTTTAAACTTCGCCTCAGCTTGCTTATTCCCCTGATTTACATCAGGGTGATATTTACGCGCGAGTTTACGGAAAGCTTGTTTAATTTCTTCTTGACTGGCAGTTTTGTTAACTCCCAAGAGTGAATAATAATCTTTAAAATCGGTTGCAGCCATTCAGCAGCCTCCTGTAGAAATTACTGTTATAGTTTTTAGATTTATACCTTCGTCCCCAAAAACTTATAATCAGAAATTAAGGACTTCAGCTTAAATATGCTTACAGATATATGGCTTAGAGTATTACCCTAATTTTTAAGTTAACAAATATTTAACATAATTAAGTGCGGTTCTCGCTCATGTCAAAGGGCAATTTCCGAACTAAAAGAGTGCTGAGTAGAAAGTGCTGAGTGCTGAGTAGGTTAGCAGTTAGAATTAAGAAGTTAAAACTCAGCACTCATCACTCAGCACTCAGCACTCAGCACTCAGCACTAAATGACTGTTCCATCAGGAATGACCGCGCCTTTAAGCACTACTACAATACCACTTCTGATGTAAAATCCTTGGGCTTCGCGGTTGGCTTCTTGAACGTTATCTTTATTGATAATCCGCACATCGTGACCAATACGCGCGTTTTTATCGACGATGGCACGGCGAATTATTGTATCCGCTCCAATACCTACGGGAATATTTCCTTGTCCTTGAATACCCTTTCTTTCTACAGACGTTTGGTAAAAGTCGGCACCCATTAATAACGAGTCTTCAATTATACATCCAGAGTCAACGCGCGCACGCACCCCAAGTACAGAATGCTCAATACGGCAATTCTTAAGGATACATCCTTCCCCAATTATTGTTTGGGTAATTTGACAATCTAATAATTTACTCGGAGGTAAGTAACGAGCGCGGGTATAAATAGGAGCTTGTTCGTCGTAGAAACTAAAAGGAGGTAATGGCTGTTGTGTCAGTGCTAGGTTCGCATGATAAAAAGAATCAATCGTTCCAATGTCTTCCCAGTAACCATTAAACAAGTACGCCTGAACGTTATGGTCTTTGGATGCATCTGGAATAATCTCTTTACCAAAATCTGTTCGCTCTAATGACTCTTTGAGCAACTTCATCAAAACATCTTTCTTAAACACGTAAATCCCCATTGAGGCAATATACGGTTGAAGCTTTGCTTGTTGCTCAGATAATCCTAGAACGCTTGTATCTACCTGCATCTGTTTAAGTGCATCACCTTTGGGTTTCTCACTAAAGTCAATAACCCTACCTGAGTCATCTATTTTCATTAACCCAAAGTCTGACGCGCGTCGTTCGTCCATTGGTATTACCGATAAAGTTATATCGGCGCCTGTTTGACGATGACGCTCAACGAATAATCTATAATCCATCCGGTAAAGATGGTCACCCGATAATATCAAGAATTCTGAAACATCCCATTCCTCTAATAACCAGAGGTATTGACGCACCGCATCTGCTGTCCCTTGGAACCAACTAGGGTTTTCAGGTGTTTGCTGCGCTGCTAACACCTCAACAAACCCTTCACTAAAACCCGCAAAACTATATGCGCGCGCGATGTGACGGTTTAAGGAAGCTGAATTAAACTGTGTCAGGACGTATATCTTATATATTTCCGAATTTATGCAGTTACTTACGGGAATATCTATCAAGCGATATTTACCTGCTACTGGTACAGCTGGTTTTGCACGTAGCTTTGTTAATGGGTAGAGGCGAGTGCCTGCACCGCCGCCGAGAATTATTGCTAATACCTTTTTCACTCTGATTTCTCCCGACTGCCGTTCAATCTCCTCCTTCAGTTTAGGATGCTCTGTTACTACTGATAAGGGGTTTAGAAAAATCTGTTGAGTTTATTTTTACTGCAATTATGGTAATAAATTTTACAGCTTTTCTTGCGTAACCGTAAAGTGTTGTATAAAATTATGTTAATAATAGTAAATTCAAATACTAAATAACAACCACATGCGGCGCTATGAAAACAGTATTTACAGCAAATTAGTAACGTTTCAGGCTACGAAAGCTTTTGACTTCAAAAGCAATCTACGTATTTTACCTAAGTCATACAAATAACTTTATCACTTGTATGACTTAAGTGATTTTACTTAAATTCGGTCTATAATAAAATGCTCAAAGCAATAGTTGAAAGTTTTAATTTTTGTTAGTTATCAGTCGTGTTTAGTTGCGACTTTTCATAAAACTAAGTTTTTGGGAAAGTTTAATCACAGTTACCCAAGGTTGCAGTGATAACTCAGATACTGTATTTGCGGAAATCGTGGCAGTAAAAAGTTCTCGACTATCAGTTACATCCCTAACTCCCAATCTTTCTAACAATGCAACTGCACTATAGTCCAAAGGCTGATTTACGTGAATAAACACCACCAAGTTAGATTCTTGTGAATCTTCTACTTCGTTAATTGCCATTGCTAAAGCTGCATCAAGCTTTTTGTAGTTCATATGCTTATATTGATAACTAGTCTATAACTAAGGTATCAAGTTTATTTAGCGTGCGTAACTACCTAAAGTATAAAGTAAGTGAGGCATAGCCTCACCTACGATTAGAATTTTACAGGTTTTCTGTATTGACCAATCCGAAGCCCCATTTTGGATCGAACGTACTTTGTGGTTTTTCTGGAATATAGCTGTTGCTCCGTAGCATTTCTTTTACTTTATCAGGTGCCAAGCTTGGGTCACGTTGTAACATCAAAGCTACTACACCTGTGACAAATGGACATGCCATACTTGTACCTGCCATCATCACAAACTTCGAGTTGATCATCATCGAACGGTCGAAACCTGCTGCTGATGACATTGTTGAAGCTATCATAGCCCCCGGCGCCGCAACATCGGGTTTTTGAGCATTGTTACGCAGTGGCCCTTCGCTGCTAAAGTCGGAGATATCATCAAGCTTTAATCCAACTTCACGCTCTTTACCATCAATATCGTTGTACTTATTCAGAATTGTATAAGCTGCAACAGTAACTGCACTAGCAGCAGCACCTGGAGAGCCAATTTTCATACAATCTTGTACACTTTGACCAGTGAAGAATACTGACCCGGAGTTGTCAATAGTCCAAACATCAAGACGAGTTTCGTTCGATGTTTCATTCCGCAAGCGTAACTGCCAAATTCCACCTGGTACTTGTGATTGTTCCAAACCGCGAATTTGTACGAAGAAATTATAGTCTCCGTTCGCTGCATCTGGCCCAGGTGTCACTATTTTCACGCGCGCATCAGATAAATTATATTCCTGTGCTGGGTTGCCATCAGTAACAATTTTTTGCCAGGGTGTGACTAAACCGCTAGGACTACGTAACTGTACTTCCAATTCTGCGCTTTTGCAATACCATCCGTTCAACCAAACGATACCAGCTTGACCTTGTGGTACACTGAACCGCATCGTATGCATTGAGTTACCTACTATTACTCCTTGACCGTGAATGTTGTCATTACCTTCGTTTCCTGCTGCACAACAAACAATACGTCCAGGTCCTGTTTCAGCGTCAATGATTTTTGATAATGAGTCAGTACCATCGTGTGCGTCAGCGTGTCCACCCAAACTAAGATTTACTACCGCTGGTTTACCTAACTCGCGCGCAACTCGGAAAATATAGCGAATGCCATCAGCGATGTGAGCATCTTGCAAATCACTTCTAACTATTATTAATTCTGCTTCAGGCGCCACACCACCATAAGTTTCATCTACACCTGCTGCAATACCAGCAACGTGAGTCCCATGTCCTTCGGTATCTTCAGAAACGGTTAGT
This sequence comes from Calothrix sp. CBUCES-K 9914, assembly GCF_059640475.1. Lineage (NCBI taxonomy): Bacteria > Bacillati > Cyanobacteriota > Cyanophyceae > Nostocales > Calotrichaceae > Calothrix > Calothrix sp. CBUCES-K 9914. The sequence goes on along the minus strand of NZ_JBXXZH010000059.1, from coordinate 24,414 downwards.
AGTCCTCCTGTAAACTCTGCACCATAACTACCTTCTGTAACACCAGGCCCAGAGCTTGTTTGATCCCATATACGTAAAATTCGTCCCGCAAAAGCCGGGTGTTTGGCATCAATACCACTATCTACAATACCAATAACTACACCTTTACCTGTCAACCCTGTTTTGTTTTTGAACTCAGGAAGCTTGACTTTACCAGGCGCCACATTCATTAATAACTTCATCTTTCGCGATGGTTTAATGCGCTGAACTGCCTCTTCTTCCGATAATGCATCCAAACCATCAATAGGTAAATACGCTGTTCTAACTGCACCTGTATTTTGGTTGAACCGAACTCCATATGGTTCAAGGTGACTCAAGTCCGCATTTTCATCACAATAAACGAACACTACGCTTTTGGTTGGCTTAACATTACTTTTTGCTAAAACGATGCCAAGTGAACGCTTATGAGGTATTAATGCCTGCTCACCTTCGCTTTGATAATCTTCATATGCTAATAAAAGTCCAGCAGAAAGCTTTTCGTGTCTCATTATTTATCCTCTATATTTATTTAATGTCTCTGTAGTTATTGTGTTCTAGTAGCTATAAATGTGCTTCCCTGTATCGTGTATGTAGCAGTATTGTTTTAGACAATGCAGACCTTTATAGCTCTCTAAATTTCAAATCGAAAAGGGGGTCTAACCCCTAGCCATTATCGATACATTAATGTTTTCTAGTTTTCAGTATAAAGAAATACTTAAGTATATACATTTACAGAGATTTGCAACAGGTTTATTAAATCAGTGATAAATTCTTCTTTAACAAATCCTGTTAAAGCTATACATCAACATACAAAGCAATTTCGGAAAAGCTTTAAATTATGTGTTCAAATAAAAAACCCAACTTCTTCTACGAAGTCGGGTTTCTTGACTTTATTAAACAAATATGCTTATTTTATGTTTGCTTTAGCATCTTTTACTGCTGCAAGAAAGCTTAACACAGTCAAAGGGATGCTCAAAGCCAAGATGATAGATGTTGTTTGCATACCGAGGTCAGGTTGACCGGAGGTAATTTCAAAAACAGAACCAACAGCTGCAATTGCTGTGATGCACGAAACTGCTAAGAATATACCGCTTTTTGGAGTTAAATACACGATTTCTATCCGCCTTTAAGTTATAGGTTTAACTGCTTGCTGTGAGAAACCATTTTTAGATAGTTCTTGTGACAATGCAAGGGAATTTTCTACGCGGTCTACAAAAACCACACCGTTGAGGTGATCCATCTCATGTAGGATGCAGCGCGCGAGTAAACCATCAGCTTTAAGCATTTTTGGACGACCGTGTTCGTCTTTATAAGCAATTTCTACGCTTTCTGGACGTTTAACATCCAAATAAACGTTAGGAATGCTCAAACATCCTTCTTGAGCAACGTCACATTTTTGGCTAGTTTGTTTGATGGTAGGGTTAATTAATACCAAAGGTTGTTTTTCAGGTTTATCCGGATCTAAATCGATAACGATAACTTGCTTGTTGACTGCAACCTGCGGCGCCGCTAACCCGATGCCATCACTGCTATACATCGTTTGCAGCATTTCCCGAGCGAGTTGGCGAATTTCATCGTCAATTTTCGTAACTCGCTTGGCTGGTTGACGCAGCGCGCGGTCTCCCAGATAGTGCAACTTCAAAGGTGGATTTTTTAACTTTTTCTTCTCTACGGCTATATCAGATGGCATGGGAAATGTCACTCGCTCTACTGGCTAGTTTTATACGGTACTGTTATTTCAATCTTAACAATTCTAATGGTGATGGTGAGAGAAAAGAAGATAATGGAAGTTGGACGAGCGAGGATGCCCGTTCCACAAGAAAATAGAATTATATTTTGATTGCCCCCTTTACCCTTGGCCTTTGCAAAAGCTATAACAGGAGCGCTGGTATTGAGTGCAATAAGGCACATAGGGGAAACCGTGCTTAAAATATTTACAAAGTTAGATTATCTTCTTAAAGAAACGTTTTTAGGTTTAAAGCGAGGCGCCTGGATGAACTGGGCAGCGGTGAGTACTATTACGGTGCTGCTGTTTTTATTCGGTATGAGTCTCCAAACTTCTTGGCAGTTAGAAAAGCTCTTGAACCAGTTTGGTACTCAGTTGGAAGTCTCTGTTTATTTAGAGAGTAATGCTTCAGCTGCTATTGTGGCGCCTATTGTTATGCAAATGCCACAAGTTGTAGATGTAGAACAAATTACGAAAGACCAAGCTTGGAAAAAGTTAGTGCAAGAGTTGGGAATGTCTGATATAAAAGGTGCCACTCAGCAGCTTGGGACTAACCCGTTAGTTGATGAATTAAAAGTTAAAGCACAAAATTCTGATGTAGTACCTAAACTAGCAACACAGTTGGCAAAGTTGAAAGGTGTGGAAACTGTGCAGTACGTTGATGAAGCTGTCGTCCGTATAGCTCAACTGCATCGCGGTTTAAATTGGATGACGTTGGCTATTACAGTGATTTTAACTTTAACTGCTATTGCCGTAACTAGTATTACGATTCGCTTAATTGTGATGGCACGGCGCCGTGAAATTGAAATTATGCAGCTTGTTGGCGCCACTTCTACGTGGATATACTTGCCTTTTATTTTGCAAGGTATTGCATTCGGATTATTTGGTGGTGGAATAGCATGGGGTTTTATTAGTTTAACTTCTCGCTTTGTGAACCAACTACTTCGTAACCAACCTGAATTTATTAAATTTCTAACTACAGCGTTAAAATTATCCTTCGCACAAACATTACTTTTGCCATTAGTTCTTTTGGGGTTCGGTGCAACGGTAGGATTAATGGGAAGCTTCGTAGCTGTCCGTCGATTCGCAAAAGGATAGAGGTTGTGCTTAATCAATGGGAATCTTTTCTACAAAATCTTAATGTTTGGGTTGGTTCGTTTACGCAGTTCTCACCCCAAGGAGAACAAGTTGAAGACCGTCCAAGTCGTTTAAACATCGAAGGACTCAATAACAACCAGTCCGCACGCTTAACGTTACAACGCGAAGGATTACAAGATATAGTTTTAGAATTCAGTACGTTGTCGCGTGGTATTTTATTCTTTGAAAACGGCGCCTTTAGTCAAGGAACAATACAGTTTGCACCGTTTGCGGAATTTGGCGCCGAGTTTGGCTTAATCCATCAAAACCACCGTCTTCGTCTAGTACAGTTATTTAATAACAACGGTAATTTAAAATCACTTACTTTAATACGCGAACACAGCGAAGGAACTGATAAAGTCGAGCGTCCACCGCTCACCGTCGAGGCTTTACTGGGAGAATGGGAAGGTGAAACGACTACTATATATAGTGATTTACGTAACCCTGTTACTTCCACAACCAAGATGAAATTGCATCTCGAAGATGGACGCTTAGTACAAAATCTTAGTTTTGGAAATCACACTATTACCTCAACCGCTAAAATTAACGGTTCTGTACTTGAATTTGATGGCAACCCTAAAAACCCTATACATATATTGATGTTACCTGATGGCGCCTCGGCAACTTTTCCCGTCAAAGCACAACCACGACAACCTATATATATAGACACCGGATGGCTTATCGAACCAAACTGGCGCCAGCGTCTGATTCGTTCGTATGATGATAAAGGCGAATGGGTTAGCTTGACTTTGGTATCGGAAAGAAAAGTTAGGTAGTTAGGTAACTTTTAGTTATTTATTTAAAATTAACCACCATTCCTTTTGCTGCGAGTTCCACATTGGTTCATGTGTCTCACCTACAATATACGGACCCCAATAACGACGCGAACCGTCTTGAGCAAAAGCTACTACGACATCTCCTTTCGATAACTGCAATTTACCATCGGGGAGCGATAAAGCTAATCCTTTTTCGCTCCCTTCTTGGGGTGCAAAGTCCCAATGTGCTGGAACCGCTTCTTTTACCGTTTGTTTACTTTTTGATAGTAAAGCTAGACGCACGGGTTGTTGTGTCTGGTTGCTCAGACGTAACGTTCCAGAACCAATATTTTTGTTAGCTTTGACTGAACTATAGCTTAGTACTTGGGTTAAAGTCGTTTCATCTTGGTTTAACTCAGGAGTTGAAACTGATGATGTTGATACAACTTTGCTTGCTGCTGGCTCAAATGAAACGCTGAATTGGTAGCATCCCGCAAATAATCCCAACATACCCAAGCTACAAGCCGCTAGCAGGGTTTTACAATACTTTGACATCATATCAATATATATATAGGTACTAAATATTTAATTTGTTGACAACTCACTCTAGATGTGTAATGTACTCAAAACACATCCAAGTTTTTATGGGGATCAAGCAGAGACCACGATTTGAAAGAAAGATCGTGTTTTATTTGGGGCGCCTATCCAATGCAGTAATGTCGCCATACCGCAAGATAAAGCGACGTTGGCAAATTTCAACAGGCAAGACTATCACATTCCTTTTTCGAGCAAGTATATTATCTTACTTTGAAAGAAAATCAATAGGGGGGATAACCCCTTACATAATATAAAGAACTTAAGAGGATATTAAGACAGGCTAGAATAATCAAATGATCTAGCTTGCCAACTTTGATAGACTTATCGAGTGTAAAACTTACAGGAGTAACACAAGATTCCTACAATACTATTTATAACAAGTAACAACAAGTTAATCTAAGGTTTTAGCCTAACGGTTGAAACTTTATAATAATTTGATTTTGTCAAAATATCTATAGTACACATCAGTTATGCAAAATACACGCTTAAATAACTTAGTTAGTGCCACTGGACTACGGTTGGGGCAATGGTTATCTAACCCCTGGCGCCGTTGGTCAGTGCAAATAATGAGCTTTCTCTTAGGGTTTTTTCTAGGAACAGCGGTTTCAACGACCGCAGGACAGAAAGCAGAACTAGATATTTTTGTAGCGGCTATCGTTGTTTTTGTTGTTGAATTAGTCAACCGACAGTTTTATCGGCGCCGTACTAATGCTGATACATTTTGGATTTCGGTACTAAACACTTTGAAGATTGGTTTGACTTATAGTTTGTTTATTGAGGCATTTAAGTTAGGTTCTTAGTATTAATGAGCATCCACGAACAGTTAGCAGCACAAATAGCCGAACTTCGTCACCGTACTGGTCGTCCTATCGTCCAAGGTATTTTAGGTGGACAAGGAACAGGTAAAACAACTTTGGCGCTGAATATCATTTCAATTCTTCAAAAAATGGGGTTTCATACTGTCACCTTATCACTTGATGATTTGTATAAAACTTATACCGAACGTCTCGAACTACAACAGCAAGACCCCCGTTTAATTTGGCGCGGTCCACCAGGAACTCATGATATAAACTTAGGATTAAACGTTCTTGACGCAGTACGCGCTTCTTACCCAGCTCAAATTCCACGTTTTGATAAGTCAGCTTATAGCGGCGCCGGAGACCGAACAACTCCATCTGATATTTTTACAAATATAGATATATTACTATTTGAAGGTTGGTTTGTAGGCGCCCGTCCTATTGACCCAATATTATTTGATGCTCCAATACCACCAATAATTAACGCTGCAGATCGAGCATTCGCGCGTGATATAAATCAACAACTAGCAAATTATTTACCCTTATGGGAAAGATTAGATAGTTTAATCGTATTATATCCTCAAGACTACCGTTACTCAGTCCAATGGCGTAAACAAGCAGAACATGAAATGATAGCAAGTGGTAGACCGGGAATGACCGATATACAAATTGAAGAATTTGTCAGTTATTTTTGGCGCGCGTTACATCCTGAACTATTCATCAAACCGCTAATAACCTTACCCCAATATGTAGACTCAGTAATAGAAATAGACTCCAACCACAACTTTGTCAAACTCTACCACCCCTAATATTTCTTTTCTTTTTTTCGTAATAAACACTTCAGTGATTAAGTGCTTAAATCATCCAATCAGGTGATGTATATATAACTCAAGAGTAATACACTAAAAATATCTAGATTTCCCTAACCTCAAGGGGTTCAAGATATGAAAAAAATTATTCCGACCTTATTATCCCTAACAACGGCATCAGTACTTTTACTAAGCGCCCAACCAGCACAAGCGCACCGTTATCGCGACTATTATTACGGTAACTATTATCATAGAGCATATCCAACAAGATACTGCTACCCAGTGACACGCTGGTTTGTAAACCAAGACCCAGCATATCACCCGCGCGCATATTCTGACGGCTATCGCCAAGGACGTGAAAGCGCGAAAAATGGGAACTCATATAAAGAGCGTACCGCAGGTGGAGAATTCGCGCGCGGTTTTGAGGATGGTTATTATGGTAAAGAGTTCCAAGGTCAAAAGCACATTGTCGCAAATCTATACCAACCATTTACCTCTAGCGAGTGCGACTGGTATTAAGTAATGAGTGCTGAGTACTTGCTTCAAAATACTCAGCACTCAGCACTCAGCACTCAGCACTTTCTACTCATAAGATTGTATTTCTCTGATTAATTGGTAGAGAGGTTCCCAATTATCATCTTGCGCGATGGGTTCCCAAACTGATTCAATAACAGGGCGGAGTATAACAGTTTTAGGGTTTATCTTAAGAGTCTGAGCAACTTTCTCGATTTCGTCCGGCGCCAAATTAGTTAAAATTTTGTGATACAGTCCTGACCAATGTAAAAATAAGTCTGACGCTCCTAAAGATTGGGCAATTTCAGAACCGCTTAAAATCAAGCTAGCTTCATCACGCCATTTGTGTGAGAAAGTGCTACTAAGGTCACTAAAGAAATCATGATAGCTAATCGGATAATTATTTAGAAACCGTAATGTACTTTTTAGTAATTCTTCAGCTTCACCAGACTCTAAATGATTAAATCCTAATTTTTTTAACATTTGCGCGCGGTATTCAGCATGATAATAATTTTCAAACTCGGATAACGCTGCTTCCATATCACCCTTGGGAATTACTGCCGCAAGTGGTTTTTGTAACAATTCAAGATTTAACTTGCAAATACCAGGTTGGTTACTGTAACTGTAACGTCCGTAATAATCGAAATAAGCGGCAGTAAATTGAGGGTCAAATCTGGGAATAAATGCGTAGGGTCCATAGTCAAAACTTTCACCAGTAATTGACATGTTATCAGTGTTTAGAACTGCATGGCAAAAACCTGCTGCCATCCACTGTCCCACAAGTTTTGCGACTCTTTGAACTAGTTCGCTGTAAAATAATACATATTTATCTGAGTCTGACTGGGTAAGGTGGGGATAATATGTATCAATAACGTGGTTTAATAACTTTTGGATTAAATCGGGACGCTGAATAAAATTTAACCTTTCAAAGGTTCCAAAACGGATGTGTGATTTGCTAAAGCGCACCATTACTGAGGAACGAGTCGGTGACGGTTCATCACCACGCCATAAATCTAAACCCGTTTCAATCATACTCAAACAGCGTGATGTATTAACACCCATCCTGTGCAGCATTTCAGCTGCTAACACTTCCCGTACCCCTCCTTTGAGAGTTAACATTCCATCTCCGCCGCGCGAGTAAGGTGTTTTTCCTGAACCTTTTGTGCCAAAATCATAGAGTTGGCCATCTAACGCACGAACTTGAGCATACAAAAAACCTCTACCATCACCCAATTGTGGATTGTATTCACCAAATTGATAACCGTGATACCGCAGCGCTAGTAAGGGTTTGTGTACTTCAAACTTTCCAAAAGCTTCTATAAAATGCTCGTCACTCGCACTTGCTGCTTCAACCCCCAAGGGCGCCAACAAAGCATCATTACGCCATCTTAAAATATATTGGGGAAATTTTGCTGCCTCTACTTCGTCATAGTAGTCATCACCAAGTCTGAATAAGACAGGTTCGTACTTCAGCTTCGTGAAAGGGTTATCAGAGAACGTATTAGGGTCAGTATCAGGCAAAGTCATTACGAGTACGCCAATTATTGGTTCTCCTTTCATCCTACCTAACAAAGCCAATGGTTGACCAAATTAGTTTTTAGTGGTACAGATAAGGAATTTTAGATTAAGAAGTCTAAAATTAAGACCATATTGTTTTGATGCGCTTCTAAATATATAGTGATAAGAAGATAACGGTATGAATGATCAGATACAAGAGTTAAAAAAGAAACTGAGTCAATTAGCAAGTTCAGATAAAAGCTTTGAAGTTTTTGGTTCGGAATTACACCAGTATAAATTCAATCCTTGCTTGAGTGAAGTTGAAGTAAGTGATTTGGAAGCTAAGTATAAAGTAAGACTACCAGATGATTTTCGCACGTTTTTATTAGAAGTCGGTAATGGGGGTGCGGGGCCAGGTTATGGATTAATAGGTATAGATAGTGTGGAATTATCCAAGATAGAATTTATAGGATTAGATTTTTTGTCTTCGCCGTTTAGCTTGAATGAAGAATGGAATAATTTAGATTTACTTCAACATAGTAATGGTAAAGCTTCGGATGCTTATTATAACCCAAAATTGGTACAGGGTAGTTTTCTTGTTGCTGAGTATGGGTGTGGAATAGAGGCTCGATTGGTAGTTACAGGCGAGCAATCGGGTAAAATTTGGATTGATGACCGTGTAGGGGAAGGTGGTATATATCCTTTAACTTGTCATTTTGCTGCTTTCTTTCATGACGACCCGGATATTGAAGATAACTTGTATGAATCGATAGAAGAGACTAAAGAAGCGTTAACTTTTTATGAATGGTATGATAATTGGTTGAGTCGCAGTATTAGTCAAATTATGCAGTTAGGGTAGGGTGCGTGACGCAATAACAATTTTGAAACGAAGCGCAAGTATAGTAGCGTCACGCACCAACACGTCACGCAATAACAATTTTGAAACGAAGCACGAGTATAGTAGCGTCATGCACCAACACGTCACGGAGTTATTAAAAGTTATATTTCCAGTTGGGGTTAATAAGACTAGTTAAGATATGGTCTTCCCATTTACCGTTTATCATTAAATAATCTCTAGCGTATCCTTCTACAGTAAATCCTAGGCGCCTGAGTAAATTGCCACTGCGTTGATTATGTGGAATATAGCTTGCCATGATGCGGTGCATATTAAATTCAGTGAACATGTAATCAATAGCACCCTCCATTGCTTCCGTCATGTAACCTTTGCCTTGTTCGCTTTCTGCCAAGCTATATCCAACGTTACAGTAGTGCGCGGCGCCTCGAACGATATTATTAAAGTTGATGGTGCCAATAATTGTGTTGTTATCATTTTTGGGGAAGATAAAAAGTCTTAAGGAACGGTCGTTTGTAAATTCCTGATAATTGACTTCAATTTGCAACTGCCAGTATTCTTCAGTAAAGAACCCGTCTTGCCAGTAAGGATAGTAGGGAGTGAGGTAAATTTTGTTTGCACTGAAATAATTTAGGATTTTGGGTATATCCTTATTGGTTGCCATGCGGATAATGATGCGCGCGCATGTGATAATCATGATTGGGACAGGATTAGAAATTAATTTTCGAGACGATTCTATAATATAGCTTATGGCGGCTTTGGCGTAGTTTCTACATTGAGGTTAATTTGTGCGTGAAAGCGACCCATTCGTGAAAGCGTTCGCTGTCTACTGCTTCAAAACCCTGTGCTGATAGTGCTTTGATCACTGATTCTTCATAATCATTATTGTATCCAGATGTGATTAGTATTCCACTATAGTGATTTTTTCGGTGTAATGCTTGTCGATAATCTGGCGCCAGCATTGTCTGTATTCGTCCTAAAATATTGGCAACAATCAAATCAAAGCTACCATCTGGAGAAATATTAGAGGTATTGGATATATTACCAGTGTTGGCGCCACCCATCCAATTTCCCATTTCGCTACCACGTCCTAAACTTCCTTGTATAACTCGTACTTTGTCTTCAACTGCGTTACGCGCGATAGCGTCTTGAGTTGATTCAACGGCAATGCTATCATTATCCAACGCCAAAACATTTGCTCCCAGTTTAGCTGCTGCAATGCTGAGAATACCTGAACCTGAACCAAGGTCGAGGATATTCATAGAGGGTGTGACATAGCGTTCGAGCAGTTTAATAGCTAGTATTGTCGCTGGATGTAACCCACTACCAAAAGCCAAACTTGTTTTGAGTCTAATCAGTATTTCTTCTGATGTTTTAGGTATATAATTTGCACCAGGTGAAAGAACAACAAATTTTTTGCCAATATGAATAGCTAGCGAAGCTGCGTCTAATTTTTTCGGTTTTTCTGCTACTATATATGCTTCAAGCGTGCTTGTAAGTCCAGTTCTATGTAGGGGTGATAATAGATTTTCGATTTCTTGGATGCGTGTACTCGCTTGAATATTATTAGGTAAATAAAAATTTATTGTATATAGCCAGTTCGTTTGGCTCAAGTTTGTTTGAATATCAGTGTATTTATTAATACAAACATCTAATTTAGAATTAGTCGAAGCAAGTAGTGTGCAAACCCAATCAACTGCTTCGTTTGTAGTGTTTAGGCTTAATTCGATCCAAGACACGTTTTCTTTTCCTGTTTGCACCTGACTTTTTTCCTTTTGAGCAAGCTTATTATACTATTGAAGCATTTTAGGTTAAAATTAATTACCCCAGCTTCAAATAGCTGTAATTAATCTGCTTGGTTATGGTTCTTTATACTCTCGCTCAAAGCCCAGATATCATTCTTAAAGTTCCAGGTAAAGATTCTGCCAAAGCCCGTGAAAAAGCTATGGATCAGTTGATGGAATACATGGACTCAGGCAAATTATCTACTGAACTGGAGGAAGGATTTGGGCCTCAACAACTAATCGAAGTCAAAGAGACTAATATTGACAATACTGATGATGAAGATGGTGTTACCCAAGCCGTTCAGGTTCTCAGTAACCTTGCGACGCTTAAGTTAAAAGTACAAGAGTCACGTGCGGAGGCCTTAGAAATTCGTAAATCTGTTGATGTTCTTTTCACCGACGAGTCGGTAAGTGAAGATGAAATAACTCGTTTAAAGGAAGGGTTTAAAGTTCTTAAAACCTTTGCTCAAGTAAACCTCCGCTACCAAGAAGCGCGCTCCAAAGCTGAAGGCGCCCGTCAAGTTCTTGATAAAGCGTTAAAATCACCCGATAAATAAAATTAGTATAAAGTGCTGAGTGCTGAGTGCTGAGTGCTGGAGGAGCGAAGAAACACAGTGAAATAAAAAATCAAACTCAACGTACTTATCACTCAGCACTCATTACTCAGCACTCAGCACTCATTACTCAGTACTCATTACTACTTACCTCTAACTTTACGAACGATTGACGAATTTTCCTCCATTTCTTGAGATGCTTCTACACGTTCTGCACTCATTCTTTGTTTGTAATATTCCTGGTAGTAGCTGTAAGAAGCAGGCGCCGCTTCCTTAGATTTATTTGCTACAAAGCCTAAAACAGGAGTGCCGGAGACTTGAAGCTCTTCTAATGTTTGTTGGAAGACGGTGCGTTTGAGTTTACCTAATCCTGCAACTAGTACCATACCGTTGGTATTGGCAGCAAGTAAATTTGCATCAGCGAATCCTAGTACAGGTGGAGTGTCGTAAATAACAAAATCAAAACTGTTTTGCAGGTCGTTCATCAAGTCCTGCATTTTTTGTGAGGCAAGCAAGCGAACTGGATCGGGTGGGATTGGACCAGCACTGAGGACATAAAGGTTGTTTTCAAGGGGTGAGCGTTCGATAACGTTACTCCAATCTAAGTCAGAGGCAATAACATCGGTTAGTCCTTGAATGTTCATTACCCCAACTCGTTTGTGGAGTGCTGGACAGCGTAAATTGGCATCAACTAGCAATACTCGATGTCCCATTGCCGCAGCTGCTAAAGCTAGATACAAAGCAACAGTTGACTTACCATCACCTGGTGTTGCAGAACTGATGACAAGTGAACGAATTGCTGTATCCGAACCCAGTAAAAGAATATTCGTATACAGCGAACGAAAGACTTCAAAGAAAGCTGCAATATCTGGTTTTTCGATTTGACCACTGTCTTGTAGAGATGTAGCCAGTTCTTTTCGCGATGGAATTGTACCCAAAAGCGGTAGATAAGTAGCGTCTTTGATTTCTTTGGATGTGTAGAATACATTGCTGAGTTTATCAACAACAATCGCTGCACCTGTGCCCAAAAGTAATCCCAGTACTCCTCCCAGTAGTAGATTCCGCTTGGCACTGTCGGGCATCGCTGTTGGTTTACGAACTTCAGTTAATTGTGGATCGAGTAATTTCCACGGTTGAAGTTTTTGTGCTTTCTCAATTTCTAGAGCTTGTTGCTTAGTAATGAACTGGGTGTAATTATCGGTAGCAATTTTTAATTGTTGTTGGATATAGTCATAATCGCGACTAACTGTAGCTAAAGCTCGTAACTGATTATTGGATTTATCGATTTTCTCTGCCAAAGATTGATCGCGCGCTGCTAGGTCGTTGATGCGGCTTTCAAAATCACGTTGTACTCGTGATTCTTCTGCTCTCAGCATCGGTATGAGATTACCTATTGTCTCCTGTAATCTTATTATCTTCGGATTTTCAGGAGTGAATTGTGCAGATTCTTTTTTCAATACAATATTCGCTTCTTGGATTTGGTCTAAAATCTTTTGATAGCGAGCATTTTCGCTCAAAATTGAATTACCCGCACGTTCAGAAGGTTGCTGTATTAATTCGCGTTGCAAATCCTTATATCTAGCGACCATTTGCTCGTATTGCACTCGCGTCTCTACACGCTGTTGTGTAAGACTGGCAATTAAAGCAGAAATTGCTTGCCCTTTTTGGGCAGGTTCGACTAAATTATTGTTGATGCGAAGTTTACGTAGTTTATCTTGCCACTCATCAACGCGCGTTCGGATGTTTCCTTTAGTGATTCTTTCTTGAACGAACTTGATTGCTTCATTTATATCTTCTTGATTTTCAGCTAAACTGTAAGACAAGTAAGCATCCGACAAAGACTTCAATACATCTTTAACCTGCTCTTCATCAGGATTTGTATATACAATCTGTAAAATATTCGGCTGGGTCGATGTAATATCTAAATCACCTTCTAACTCTTTGTAAGATAGCTTAGGGTATTTAGTTTGTAGCTTTTTTACAATCGGCTCTATCAAGCGAGGGCTTTGTAGAACTTTTATCTTTGTAGTTACGCTGTCGGTTTCAGGCGCCGCAACCGAGCTTTGAGAACTGAGTGTTTGTGGAATGTTCGCAACAGCCTTCGACTCACCAGTTACGGGCTTAGTTAAAATTTCAAACTTACCTTTGTAGATTGGGGGGTCAGTTTCTGCTTTGAGTGCAGCACCGGCGGCGACTATACCCGTAACTCCCGCAATCAATAATGCTCGACGGCGCATTGTTGCTGCTACTTGACCCAGATTTAATCCACCTTCATCAGCATCATTTAACTGGGTAGCATTGGCTTGTATCTGCAACTGAGGATATTTTTCTGACTTCAGCATAGCGTTCGTCAATATTACTATATTACTAGTTAGTGTTCCTTGAGTGATAACAGAGTGTGATTTACTAGCAGGCTGGCGATGTACCCAGGTAAATGACTGACTGTGTGAGCCTTATATATATTTAGTCAAAAGATTTATCGGAAGACTAATACCCGCTGTCCAATCTCAACAACATCGAGTATTAAAAAATTATGGCAGATTTTAGGCGATGCACTATGAATACAGTAACACTACGCAGCTAAAATTGACCAACTGTTTTTGAAATTCAAACAAAAAATATATTTTTTATACTTATCTATTGTCCTCAACACTGACGTTTACACGGCTTCAGCGCCTATATTTCGTTTTCGTACTACTTGTAGTATGTATAATCTAAGCACTTTTACTTACTTGAATACCCTGATTTAGTTCTGTCTACCGATTTACTAGACACTTTTCCGGATGATTTAAATTTCGATACATATTTTACTTCGTTATCTAGAAAATATGTAATTTCTTTAACTCAGTATTTAGGTATTAAAGTTGCTGCTTTTTTCCAGTAACAATTAATCAAGAAGCTTCAAGAAATAGGACGAGTATGTTTATCTACCCGTCCCTTAGTTTGTGTGTGGATGTTTTTAACTTTAAAACCCTTGTACTTTTACAGCATTTTTCTCTTGCTTTCTAAAATTAAGTGTAAATTTTAGGTTTATTACATCATAAATAACTAAAGCAAGCTGCCACGGATTATCTTTGTGAAAGTTGATTTATAAAGTAAAGTCTTTTAAAAACTCAAATCTGAGCTTGATTATCAATTAGCCAAGGGTCGTATTAGCATTCCTAAATAATTTGTGAAAAATTCCATTCCGGTAGAAATGCGTTGCCGGAGCTTTACGAAGACCGGATTTCATTATAAATATATAGTATATTTTTTTACTAATTATTTCAATAGTAAGCAACACGTTTAGCTCGGCTTCATCAAAATTTTAATATAAAATTTTATTGAATAGCCACACTAGGCACCTCAACAACTTGTAAGTAAAGTTTCAACAATCGAAAAAGGGTAGATTTTTAACTACCCTTTCAACACTGAGGCGCTAGGATTCGAACCTAGGGATGGCGGGACCAAAACCCGCTGCCTTACCACTTGGCGACGCCTCATCGCACTAACATTAACCAATATAGTCGTAGTTGCTCGATTGTGTCAAGTGCTTTATGCCTAATTTTTAATGCCTTTTCTAGCTAAAGTTTGACTGTTAAAGGTTAAAATTGGCAAGTTGGCACACAAATGTGTAGCTTGGCAAACCAAAATAGATGCTGAGAGGTTATGCTGAAAGCTGAAATACCTCCGAAAGGCACACTTACTTACCGCCTTTAATCTTTAATATTGAGTAATTTGACACTAAAATCTCTTTTGCGTATGTTATCTACCAAATTTGGTATAAATTTTTTTAATATTTCGGCAATTTTAAGTTTCATCACGGACAAGCTAAAAGTTAAAAAAAATAGAACATACGATTATACTGCTCATGTGTCCGGTCATGATTATGTACTAGAGGCAATCGAAGATTGTGCTAAATATTACATGACAGCGCAAGGTAAAGGCATTAGAGTTGGTGATTTTATTACTTTAAAGGAGGGCGCCGAGGTTTGCCAATATCAAGTTGAGCAAATCGATTATTACTCAAATCCGAGCGATATGTGGACTGCTGTACTGAAGTACACTCCACGCATATTTTAACTAGCGTTTATACATAAATAAATTTACACTATCAGGAATATTTCTAAAAATTTATACAATTTTTGTAAAACTTGGCTGAATAATCTCATATAGCTATAACTCCTACAGATACTTGAGTTGACCGTATTTTTATGTACTTCACAAGTAACTTCATGTATATTATGTAAAGTTAAATTGAATATTTGAATAGTGGCTAAAGTACTGAGAAAATTATGCCATAATTGTTACGAAAACTTCTGATGCTTAGAAACGCGCGTTTCTGTATAGAAAGTTCTTCTGACTTCGCATCCTGGGAGTGTTCTCAAAATTTACTGAACATAGTTACTAATACACTTAAATATATTTACTTATAATAATTGTATTCTAAAAAACATTGACTTTGTGAATGTTAGCGTACTATAAAGTAGTTTTGAGTTACCAAATCAGAGCAATCTGGACGAATGAAAACATAAATTAATAAGTTTGACTCTAATTAGAAGTAAAAGCAGGCTTTTAAAAGCATGTATTTAAATTACTAATAAATAAGATAGTTAACTTGTTGGTGAGTTTTCCGAGCGCGTATATTAATTGGCAAGGACAAACTAAAAATATAGTTTTAACATAAACTATTTCGTAGGAAGTAACAAGATGCAAACGTTTTTAGTGACAGGTGGTTTTGGTTTCATCGGCGCCAACTTCATCCTGAAAGCCAGAAAAGAAAAATGGGCAAGGATTATAAATTTAGATAAACTCACCTACGCTAGCAATCCTTTGACGTTAGCAGGATTGCAATCTGATAGTGAATATGATTTTGTCCGTGGGGATATTGGTGATATTGAATTAGTCAGCAAAATTTTAGAGCAGTACCAACCTAACGCGATTATTAACTTTGCTGCTGAGAGTCATGTTGACCGCTCAATTCTAAGTCCACTTGACTTTATTCAAACAAACGTAGTTGGAACTTTTCAACTCCTAGAAGCAAGCAAAGCTTACTGGGAAAATTTATCCGACTCTGCACGCGCGTCTTTCCGCTTTTTACATGTATCAACTGATGAAGTTTATGGTTCGCTAAGTCCAACAGACCCTGCTTTCCGCGAAGATACACCTTATGCTCCCAATAGCCCATATGCAGCATCAAAAGCTAGTTCTGACCATTTGGTGCGTGCGTATTATCATACATATGGATTACCAACTCTAACAACGAATTGCTCGAATAACTATGGTCCACGTCAGTTTCCAGAAAAACTGATACCCTTAATGGTTCTCAATGCCTTAAATGGTAAACCTTTACCAATTTACGGTGATGGACAGAATGTGCGTGACTGGTTGTATGTTGATGACCATTGTGATGCTATTCATATAGTTCTACAGCAAAGTCAGATTGGCGAAACTTATAACATTGGTGGCAATAACGAGCAAAATAACTTAACCGTTGTAGGTAAAATTTGTGAAATACTCGACAAATTGGCGCCTCAAGTAGGGTTATCTCGCAGCGAATTAATTACTTTCGTACTAGACCGTCCGGGTCATGACCGCAGATACGCGATAGATTGCAGTAAAATCAAACGTGACCTAGGTTGGGAACCAAAGGAAAATTTTGAGAGTGGTTTGTTAAAGACTATTGAGTGGTATTTGGAAAATCCGAATTGGGTTGAGCAAGTTCAATCAGGAAGTTACCAAACCTGGATAGATCAAAACTATAGTGATAGAAAACTCGCGCGCTTGCATGTTTGAGGAGCTAACTATGAAAGGTATTATATTAGCTGGTGGTTCAGGTACAAGGTTATACCCACTCACCCAAGTCGTAAGTAAGCAGCTTATGCCTGTTTACGACAAACCAATGATATATTATCCTTTGTCAACATTAATGTTGGCAGGGATTCGTGAAATTCTGATTATCTCAACACCCGCGCATTTAGGCTTGTTTGAGCAACTGCTAGGAGATGGTAGTCAGTGGGGTTTAAAATTTAGCTATGTTGAACAGCCTACTCCTGATGGTTTAGCGCAAGCATTTATTTTAGGGAAAGACTTTATCGGTAACGACCCTGTATGCTTGGTTTTAGGTGATAACCTATTTTATGGACACGGACTTGTTGATGTGCTAAATCGTGCATCTAAATTACGTGATGGCGCCTTGATTTTCGGCTATCGAGTTTCAGAACCGCAGCACTATGGTGTGGTTGAATTCGATGAAACTGGGCGAGTTATGAGTCTTGAGGAAAAGCCAGATGTTCCTAAGTCAAACTACGCAGTACCTGGCATTTATTTTTACGATTCTCAAGTAGTAGAAATTGCGTCTCAACTTAAACCATCCGCGCGCAACGAACTCGAAATCACCGACTTAAGTCGAGTTTACCTTAACCAAGGACAACTCAAAGTTGAACTTTTAGGTCGAGGTTATGCTTGGCTAGATACAGGTACTCACGAGTCGTTACACCAAGCAGCTAGCTTTATTCAAACTTTAGAGCAGCGACAAGGTTTTAAAATCGCTTGTATTGAAGAAATTGCTTACCGTCAAGGATATATCGATAGCGACCAGCTACGTTGGTTGGCTAAACCATTAGTTAAAAGTAGCTATGGACGCTATCTAATGGATATTATTAGTTCCGAAACCCATTCTAATCAAGTTAAAACTTATCATCAGGTGCCTTTACCAGCTCTTTAGATTTTGGATTTTGGATTTTGGATTAATCTAAAATCTAAAATCTAAAATCTAAAATTTAGTATCCGATATTCACAACTTACTTAAGAGGATAATAAGCGTGAAGGTAATACCAACTGAGATTCCTGATGTATTGGTCATTGAACCGCGAGTATTTGAAGATGAGCGCGGGTTTTTCTTAGAAAGTTATAACGAGAAAGCTTTTTCTGAAAAGGCAAATATTAGCTCTGGTTTTGTGCAAGATAATCATTCGCGTTCTAGCAAGAATGTATTACGCGGTTTACACTATCAAATTCAGCAGCCCCAAGGTAAATTAGTACGAGTGGTAGCTGGTGAGATTTTTGACGTTGCTGTTGATTTACGCGCGAGTTCCAAATACTTTGGTCAATGGATAGGGGTAAAATTAAGCGCTCAAAATAAACACCAATTGTGGATCCCAGAAGGTTTTGCTCATGGTTTCTTAGTACTTTCCGAATACGCAGAAGTGCTTTATAAGACAACTGACTATTATGCACCTCAGTATGAACGTAGCGTTTTATGGAATGACCCCGACATTGGAATTGTATGGAATTTGGAAGCAGAAGCAATTTTGTCCGCTAAAGACAAAACGGGTAAGTTACTTAAAGAAGCTGAGGTGTATGCATAAATGCGAATTCTTTTAACTGGTACAAGCGGTCAAGTTGGCTACTCACTGCAACGTAGTTTGATAACGCTTGGTGAAGTTGTTTGTGCTGGACGTGAAGTTTCTGCTTCTGACTCTCAAAATATTAGTTTACATCTAGATTTATCGGCGCCCGACTCAATTCGTTCGGTAATTCGTGAAGTTAAGCCAGATTTAATTGTTAACCCAGCAGCATATACTGCTGTCGATAAGGCTGAAACTGAACCAGAACTGGCGATGGCAGTAAATGGAATTGCACCAGGTATCATTGCCGAAGAGGCGAAGCGTCTGGGTGCGGCGGTAATTCATTATTCAACGGATTATGTATTCAATGGCACTCAAGTAACACCATATACTGAGGATGATCAGCCAGACCCACAAAATATATACGGTAAAACTAAATTAGCTGGTGAAAAGGCGATTACTGCTGTTGATATACCGCATTTAATCTTGAGAACAAGTTGGGTATATGGCTTGCGCGGGAAAAACTTTTTGTTGACAATGCTCAAACTCGCGCGAGAGCGTGAACTGCTAAAAGTTGTTGATGACCAAATTGGGGCGCCGACTTGGAGTAGAATGATTGCTAAAACAAGCACAGAGATTATTTCACAGGGACAAACAAATATTGTCGAGTTTATTAGTACTAACAGTGGGATATATAATCTCACAGCTACAGGTCAAACAAGTTGGTATGGGTTTGCTAAAGCTATATTTGAAAATGACCCTAACCGAAACCAACATAAGCTAAAACAATTATTAGCAATTTCTTCAAGTGAATATCCAACACCTGCAACTAGACCGGCTTACTCGACATTAGATACTCGTAAAATAGTTAGTAATTTTGGTATTGATTTATTAAATTGGCAAGATTACCTCTTATCAGTTTTTGCTATCGACATTTAAGTTTCCTAATCATTAGGATAAGTAGTACGTACTCTTACAAATATATTTAATCTCAATAAAGCAGGTTTTTGCGTCGCCAAACCCTGCTTTTCTGTTTGCTAGCATCTTTTTGACAATTACCAAATTACTAATAATTATTAAACATTCTTTAATGTTTTTATAAATTTATAGTGATTTTTAAACAAATTTTAATTAAAATTTAATTGACTTTAATAACTAAAGATGCAATATGCTTTTGAAGCATCAATAAAATTGCTAAAAAATATATTAATTTACAATAAAGTGGTGATATATTATGAATATTGCTACTTGATAAGTGTAAGCATTTGAACAAAACTACAAAGTTTTGTTGATATTAAGTTTGGAAATATAGTAAATTGTTAGATATCAGGGCGTAGTATAATTTCGTTAAACGAATACACATCGGTAGAAATTAGGTAATCGTTAGTAATACAGAAAAAGCTTAAAGTAAAAGCTTTTACAATATTCCTCAAGTTAATCAAATACTGTAAATATAATTTCATGAATAAATCTTGTTCTATTTTCTTTTATGAGGGTTGGCTTAGTGTTGCACCTACAGTAATTAATTTAGCAACAACTTTAGCTGATATTAACTACAGTGTTATTATCTTTGCAATAAAACATCCAGAATTTATTCATCCTAGTAATTTAGACGAAAAAATCACAGTAGTTTATTTTGAAAAGCCAAAGCTTTTAAGTTATATTAATAGTCAACTTGGTAAAATTAAATTAAGTACAATAACTTATTCAATAGACTTAATCACATTTGCCATTCAAGTTCTAATTTGGAATTTTCGGCATAAAAAAGAAGATTTAAAGCGCGAAATTAGTATAGGCATTGATACAAATGGTTCAATTCTTGCTTGGATTGAATCTTACATATTAAAAACTAAACTAGTTTATCTTTCACTTGAATTAACTATTCAGAGTCAATTTCGTAAATTTGATAAAGTTAGACTAATTTTAGAGCGTTTAGCTTTCAAACATTCTTCCTGTATTTTAATTCAGGATGAAGATAGATTTGAATATCTTTGTAGCCAAAACAAATATAAACACCAGCGAGTGTTTTATCTACCAAATACAGTTAGTTACGATAGAACTAAAAAGTGTGTTAAAAACTATTTCAGAGAAGTATTTAAACTAGATGAAAAAGAATATCCATACTTAGTTACACAAGCAGGAATGTTAGCCGATAATGTCTTTTCTAAAGAATTAGCAACCACATTCAATAATATTAAGAATGGATTTGCCTTAATTTTTCATGAGAGAATGAAAAGAGATTTTGACGAACCTTACATTAAATTATTAAAAGAAATAAATTCCCAAAATTTATTTTTGTCTCTTAATCCACTTCCTTATGAAGAAATACATCGCGTATTTGATGCTACTACTATCGGATTAGTTTTTTATAGAGAAATTGATGAAAACTATGCTAAAATTGCTAAAGCATCGGGTAAGTTATCAGCTTATTTACAGCATGGCAAGCCTGTAATTATGAGTAATTTAGAATCTTTAGTTGAACTGAATAATAAATATAAATTTGGAAAAGTTATTAATAATATTTTTTGTGTCTCTGAAATTGAAGAAGCATTACAAGACATTTTAAATAATTATGATTTGTATAGCAAAAATGCAAAACATTGTTTTAAGCAAGAGTTTATGTTTAATTCTAAAGTTGAACCATTTATAAAATTTATTTATTCTTCCAGTACATAGTATTTATGCGCCTATGTTTATGTCGATAACCAATGAAAAGTATTACGTTTAGTGGAGTCAGCATTGCTCCAGTAGTTCGAGTAAATAGGAGTTAAGCAAATGTCAGATATTGTAGTTAGGGTAGAAAATTTAAGTAAAAAATATATTTTGTCACATCAAGAGGAAAATTACAAAACATTTCGTGATGCAATGGCTAATGCGACAAAGTTATTAGCAAACGCATTTAACTCTCGTAGTCAGAAAAAATTAAATCCCAGTCGTGAGGAATTTTGGGCACTCAAAGATGTTTCGTTCGAGATTAAGCAAGGTGATAAAGTAGGTGTAATTGGGCGTAACGGCGCCGGAAAGTCTACGCTACTAAAAATTATTAGTAGAATTACTGAGCCAACACAAGGAAGTATTCGTATTCAGGGAAGAGTTGCTAGTTTGTTAGAAGTGGGCACAGGTTTTCATCCTGAGTTAACAGGTAGAGAAAATATTTTTCTTAATGGTGCTATTTTGGGGATGAGTAAAGCAGAAATTCAACGCAAGTTTGATGAAATTGTTGATTTTTCAGAAGTAGAGAAGTTTTTAGATACACCTGTGAAGCGTTATTCATCGGGTATGTATGTACGACTGGCTTTTTCAGTAGCAGCACATTTAGAACCAGAAATCTTAATCGTTGACGAAGTGTTGGCAGTTGGCGATAGCAAATTTCAAGAAAAGTGTTTGGGTAAGATGGAAGAGGTAGGGAAAGACGGACGAACAGTTTTGTTTGTAAGTCATAATATGGCGACAATAAATAATTTATGTGAAAAAGTTGTTTGGTTGTCTGATGGGTCTGTAAAAATGGTAGGAAAAACAGAGCAAATTACTAACCAGTATTTAATTTATGGTGCGGAACGTTCAGGTGAAGTTTTGTTTAAAATCACCAATATTAGCAAAAAATTTTGGTTTAAACGTTTATCTTTACTTAATAATGAAGAAAACGTTAAGTCTGTTTTTGATGTTACAAAACCAATCGTCATTGAAGTAGAGTATTATGCTACTCAATTATTAGATATAGAGATTTCTATAGATATACGTGATTCTTCTGGAGTTATGGTATTCAGTTTACTTCGTTCATCATCTATAAATACTAATTTAACAATTGGTGATTCTGTTGTACAAATCGAAATTCCTCCTTTATTTTTGGCGCCTAGAACATACAGTATTGATATTGCTGCATACAAACCACATGGTGAATTTTATGCACATCATAAATCAATAGTTATGTTTGAAATTGAAGAGACAGGAAGTCCTTTGGCTATATATCAAGGTTCAGAATGCGGTTTCATAATCGTAAATTTTCCGTGGAAAATAATTAAATAAATATTAAGATTTTAAATATTTTATTTAATAATAGTAAAGTTAACAGTATATCAAAGTATTAAAGTAATTTAATTTGATTTTGTCATCTACTAATCAATATAAAAACAGTTAGTTATTCTCAAGAAAATCGTGTGAAAATGATTGAACAAATTTCTTATCAAAATCAGTTAATCGCTCTAATCGTCTCTCGAAAATTTAATGAATTAGGAGCTCATTTTTTTACACATAATGAGCTTTCGCAGCAACTAGCTTACATGCACCATCCAAAAGGGAAAATAATTGAGCCGCATGTTCATAATGTTGTATTACGCCAAGTACAATATACCCAAGAAGTTCTGTTTATCAAAAAAGGTATATTGCGTGTAGACTTTTATACTAGTGAACAGCATTACTTGGAAAGTCGTATTTTAGAAGCTGGTGATGTTATCCTTTTAGCTTCTGGTGGGCATGGTTTTGAAGTTATAGAAGAAGTCGAGATGTTTGAGGTTAAGCAAGGACCTTACATGGGTGAACAAGACAAAACCCGATTTAACGGTATTACTCCTCTTGAAAGCAAGCTAGCTGAATATAGTACTTTATGAAACCAATTCCAGTAAATGAGATACTGCTAGACGGTAACGAGAAAAAATATTTACTCGAATGTATTGAAACCGGCTGGATTTCTTCAGAAGGTCCTTTCGTTAAAAAGTTTGAAGAACAGTTTGCCGCGCGCGTAGGGCGTAAATATGGTATTGCTGTTAGTAATGGTTCTGTTGCTCTTGACACGGCAGTTGCCGCTTTGGGGATCAAAACTGGAGATGAAGTAATTCTCCCTACGTTTACAATTATTTCTTGTGCAGCTGCTATTGTCCGTGTTGGCGCCATTCCAGTAGTAGTAGACTGTGACTGCCGCACATGGAATATAAATATTAGTCAGATAGAGGATAAAATTACATCCAAAACAAAAGCCATTATGGTTGTTCATATCTATGGACTACCTGTGGATATGGTGCCCATACAAGCTTTAGCTTCCAAGTATGGACTACAAATAATTGAAGATGCAGCCGAAATGCATGGTCAAACCTACAAAGGTCTTCCCTGTGGCAGCTTTGGTGCCATTAGTACCTTTAGTTTTTACCCCAACAAGCATGTTACGACAGGTGAAGGGGGAATGCTGGTGACGGATGATGAAGAGTTGGCAGTTCGTTGTCGTAGTTTACGCAATTTATGCTTTCAGCCCCAAAAACGTTTTGTTCATGAAGAGTTAGGCTGGAATTTTCGGATGACTAATTTGCAAGCTGCTCTTGGGGTTGCACAATTAGAACGACTCGACGAGTTTGTCGCGCGTAAACGTTTTATAGGGCAACGATATACAGAACTTTTAGCAAATATTCCCGGTTTAGAGTTACCTGTTACGAAAACCGATTATGCAGAGAATATTTATTGGGTGTACGGGATAGTGTTAAAAGATGAAGTACACTTTGACGCTGTTGAAGCAATGCGTCGTTTAGCTGAATATAAAATTGGAACTCGTCCCTTTTTCTGGTGTATGCATGAGCAACCTGTATTCCAAAAAATGGGTTTGTTTGATAACGTATCTTGTCCTGTTGCAGAAAGAATAGCCCGTCGTGGGTTTTATATTCCTAGTGGTATGGCAATTACCTTAGAGCAGATCGAACGAGTAGCATTAGCCATTGGAGAAATTTTTTCATGAAAAGTATCATTAATAAGATTCCGTTTGTTAAGCGTTCTTATCAGCTTTATAAAAAGAAACAATACAAGTCTAAATTTGCGACTGATTGCTATGGTGCCTTCTGGGGAGTATTTGATACATTAGAGGAAGCCATACTAGCGGCGCCTAAGACTAAAAGTGTCGGATACGATAATGAGGAGTTAGCTCAGGAATACCAACAGATGTCAATACTACTCGGTTAAGACATTTTGCTAAAATACGATCCCCCCTAACCCCCCTTAATAAGCAGGGCTGTTTCATTCCCTCTCAAATCGGATTTGTCAAGATGGTTAGCTATAAAAATCATAA